>CBKWLJ010000116.1:0-20665 GCA_966675205.1 uncultured bacterium | reverse complement strand
GAGGAATGGGTTGATCGTCAACAGTCAAGAGGGGTTGGGATACCATGAAGTAACACAATCAAGTGATAAGGTAAATCGATCAGAACTAAATTGGGACTTGGGGCTTGGAAATTGGGGAATAAGGATTTTCCTCGCAATGTTTGTGAGCGCAGCGTGTGACTGAATGGGTGTCTACACTTTCATGCGATCGCTTTAGATAACTATTAAACTGAAATGAATCAATATGCTAGGAACCTTTCAACAAAGCCATATCCGAATTGAATTAGAAGCATCAGAGACTCTCATCCGTGATAGCCTACTCTATTCTGAACGGCTGCGCCAATGGCTGTGGCCCCAACGCTTTTCAGTCGGTTTACCGGAACAATTGCATCCGGGATTAACCTTTACTGGTTGGATGGGGCCAGTCGCGGTTCAACACAAGGTAGAGTTAGTCCAGCCTAAGTGTCTACGCCTACTCTTGAGCCAAGGAATTGATGGCTATCATGAGTGGTACTGGGGAGAAGGCTGGGTGCAATCCCGCTTAGAAGGTATATCGATGCTGCCGTTGAATTTGGGTCAAACCTTCACGTTGTTGCGGCTGCGACAGTACGTCACATCGAAACGCTAGTGCAGCATGGCTACAAAATACCCACCAGTTGCCAGTTCTCGGAGCAGGAGAGTCGGGAAGTAAGCTTTTACTTTAATCCTAGTGGTGGAAAACTTTTGCTGCGTTGCGCGATTAACACCACTCGCATCCGGTGAGTTCAGTCAAGCATTCAGCATAGGGTATCCGTATCTTGAGGCGATACCCTATGCCAACATTAATAGACCGTCTTTTGTTTCCTGGAGAAGGATTTTATCTTATCGATAAGAACTTTCAATAACTAAAACCTTATTTATTTTAATTATCTAATAATAAAATTAAAATAACAATTTTTTCCATTTAAAGCATTAGCTAGGATAACAATTTCGCCAGAGATATCACTCCACGCTGATGTGGGGAAAACCGTGCATCTACCCTATAGATTTTTACTGAACCGCTCCACCCCCTTACCAATGACACATGAAGCACGGAATTTACTTGAAGAGAGTGAAGAACGATTTAGAACTTTAGTAGCCAATATTCCAGGTGCTGTCTATCGCTGCGCTTGTGACAACCAATTGCAAGGATTCCTTGTCCGAAGAATGGTCTTTCTGAGTGAAGCCATTCAGGAGATTTCTGGCTATGCATCGAGTGACTTCATTAATAATCGGGTGCGGTCATTTACCAGTATCATCCATCCTCAAGACCGAGCAAAAATTGAGGAAATTATTGGGCAAAGTATCTGTATCAAACAACCTTATGTCATTGAGTACCGAATTATACAGCCTAATGGCAACTTCGTTTGGGTCTATGACAAAGGTCAAGGCATCTTTAGTGAAAATGGAGAAGTTCTCTGGCTAGATGGAGTCATTTTAGACATTACGGAACGCAAACAGACTGAAGCCAATTTGCGAGATACCCAAACATTTTTGAACTCTATTTTAGAGAATCTACCGATCAGTGTGTTCCTAAAAGATGCCAAAGAACTAAACATTATGTACTGGAATAAAGCAAGTGAAGAACTATTTGGCTATTCCAGAGAAGAAGTACTAGGCAAAAACGACTATGATTTTTTACCCAGAGAACAAGCTCGGTACTCACGCGCTAAAGACCGACAGGTGCTAGCTGAAGGTAAATTAATCGATATACCGGAAGAGCCTACAGTTACGCCTCATCGAGGAAAACGGTGGATACACACGAAAAAAGTTCCTCTACTTGATGAAACGGATACTGCTCGGTATCTGTTGAGCATTTGTGAAGATATTACAGAGCGCAAGCGGGCACAAGAGGCACTTCGAGAGTCAGAAACTCACTATCGTCGTATTGTAGAAACGGCATCGGAGGGAGTTTGGATGTTCGATGCCGACAGTAAAACGACTTTTGCCAACAGTCGGATTGCCCAAATGCTGGGTTATACCGTGGAGGAAATGCTGGGACGCTCATTATTTGACTTCATGGATGAGGACAGCCGCATGCAGGCACAAGCGTATATAGAGCGCCGCCGCCAAGGCATTCATGAACGCCATGATTTCAAATTCCGCCGCAAAAATGGCTCCGTTTTGTGGGCAATCGTGTCCGCTACACCTATCTTTGATGCCGAGGGGCAGTTTGTCGGTGTTTTGAGGATGATTACCGACATTAGCGATCGCAAAAAAGCCGAGGAGGCGCTACGAGAATCACACCAGCAAATTGCCAACATTTTAGAACGAATCACTGATGCTTTTTTTGCCCTCGATGAGCAGTGGCGGTTTACCTACATCAATAGCGAAGCCTCACTTGCCTTACAGCAAAATCCACAAGAACTCATTGGAGCTAACTTTTGGGACGTGTTTCCCGAAGTGGTTGGTTCTCTGGTAGAGCAGCAATATCGCCAAGCGATTACAGAACAAGTTCCAGCTATATTTGAAACCTTTTCGGAACGCTTAAGCAGTTGGCTTGAGGTACGCGCTTATCCCAGTGGTTCAGGACTTTCAGTTTTCTGGCGAGATATTACGGAACATAAACAAGCCCAAGAAGCGCTGCGAAAAAGTGAAGAGCAATACCGCACCCTAGCTAGTCACTTTCCCAACGGTGCGGTTCTCGCATTTGACCAAAATCTTCGCTACACCCTGGTTGAAGGGGAAGCCTTAGCTGCACTGGGTTTATCAAAAGAGTTGGTGGAAGGAAAAACATTATGGGAAGTCAGAACACCAGAAATTTGTGAAATTTTAGAGCCTCGTTATCGGGCAGCACTGTCGGGAATGTCTGAAGTCTTTGAGCTACAGTATGCCAACCGCACCTATTTAGTGCATACGCTTCCCCTCAAAAACGCTTGGGGAGAAGTGTTTGCCGGTATGGTGATGAAGCAAGATATTACTGAGCGCAAGCAGGCGGAGGAGGCATTACGAGAGAGTGAGCGCCGCTTCCGAGCCATTTTTGACTCAATGTTTCAATTTATCGGTCTTTTGAAACCGGATGGAACACTTTTGCAGGCTAATCAAACCGCGTTAGATTTTGGTGGTTTTCGGTTAGATGATATTGCAGGTTGTCTCTTTTGGGAAACGCCTTGGTGGAGTCTCTCTACTCAAACTCAACAGCGTTTGAAAAGTGCGATCGCTCAAGCGGCTAGCGGGGAGTTTGTGCGTTATGAAGTCGATGTTGTGGGAGCTGGCGATCGAGTCATCACGATTGATTTTTCTATTAAACCGATCAAAGACGAAACGGGGCAAGTCGTACTCTTGATTCCAGAAGGCCGTGATATCAGTGACAAAAAGCAAGCCGAACAAGCGCTACGGCGATCGGAAAGCCAGTTAAGAACGAAAAATCAAGAACTTCAAGAAACCTTGCGTCAGCTTAAACGTACCCAAGCCCAATTGATTCAGAATGAAAAAATGGTCAGTTTAGGTCAGATGGTTGCCGGAATTGCCCACGAAATTAACAATCCCATCAGCTTCATTTACGGGAATATTACCTATGCTGATGAATACGCTCAAAACCTCTTGAATCTTATAAAACTATATGGTTCGTATTATCCTGAACCTGTTCCAGCAATCCAAGAGGAGATAAAGGCGTTTGACTTAAATTTTGTCGCTAACGATTTTCCAAAAGTCTTACGCTCCATGCAAGAAGGAGCCAACCGCATTCGTCAAATTGTCCTATCCCTTCGCAATTTCTCCCGTTTGGATGAAGCGGACATTAAACCCGTCGATCTCCATGAAGGAATTGATAATACTCTGCTCATTTTGCAGCATCGATTGAAAGGATATGCTGGGAAGCCTGAAATTGAAGTAAGGAAACAGTATGGACAGCTACCTTTAGTTGAATGCTATGCGAACTCGATCAATCAAGTATTTATGAATCTCTTCGGCAATGCCATTGATGCATTAGAATTTCAAGCAGCACCGCGAGTGATTACCATCCATACTTCATTAATTCAGAGACGTGATGAACGTATCTCCTCTACTAAGGATAAAAGTTGGCATCCAACGCGCTCAAAATTTCATAAGCAACATCAATCTGCTCTAAGTTCAAATAACTCCTTCGTTGTGATTCGCATTATTGATAATGGCCCTGGTATTCCCTTTGAGGTGAAAAAACAGATTTTTGACCCTTTCTTCACAACCAAACCCATTGGTGTAGGAACCGGTTTGGGATTATCAATCGCCCATTCAATCGTTGTAGAAAAGCATGGAGGGAGCTTAGTCTGTAACTCTACTTCTGGTGAAGGAGCAGAGTTTGTGATTGAGCTACCTGTACAGCAATCACAAAAAAGCAGCAGCAAGCCCCCATCTTTTTAATCGGGGGAGGAAATACGAACGATTCCTTTGCCCTTTAACCTTTCCCCTTTTCCCTACCCGAAGAGTTTGGCTTGATCGCTTATTCTGGTTTGACAACCAGTACAGAACAAGGTGCATCAATGACAACTTGGCTACTTACGGAGCCTTCCAAAATTCGCTTCATACCTGTCAGACCACGATTTCCGATCACAATCAAGTCAACTTGGTGAATATGAGCAAGGCGGACAATTTCCACGGCTGGATCTCCAGTGACGATTTCTAGATCACTGTCACAAGGGAGGTCAGCTTGGTAGGATTGTAGCTGCTTTTCCACATGTCGATACAGTAATTCCTCCGAAGTATGAGGTCGGTCAGCGGCCAATTCCGTGTCCAGTTCAGGAGAAGGAAGGACATGGGTCAGGATAATTTTGGTTGCTGGCTGGATTTTAAGTTCGTTAAGGGTCTGAGTCACACGCTGTGACAGTTCTGAACTGTCAACAGCCACAAGAATTGTCTTTAACACCAAAATGTCTCCTATCAGCGATAGCGATAGCGGAGCTAATATTCGTCCGCAAGCGTCAGCACTGTGAACTAACTGTCAGCGCTAGCCTTGGTATCTGGTGGATAGTTCCCTTAACCCAGCAAAAGCGGTAGCGGATGATACAGTGAGCATCACAACTAGTGGCACACAGTTCATCCCAGCAACCGCTCTACTCGGAGCGCAGATCAGCTATCATCAGCGTTCAACGTTCAGCTATTGGGATTTTCGCCCTTGAGCAGACATTTGTCTACCTGGGGGACAAGGCATGAACGACCTCTTGAGATAACAACAGCGGAGTCAAAATGTGCTATTCATTCAGATTTCCTTGAGTTCGCAAGCGTACTGAGTCGGCATGAGAAGGTAATCCTTCTGCTTGTGCCAGAGCCTGAATGGCACTAGAAACTTTGTGGAGTGCTGTTGGTGAATACTGAATCAAGCTGGAATGCTTCATGAAAGTTTCTACGCCTAAAGCGGAGGCGTAGCGAGCAGCACCGGAGGTGGGTAGGGTATGATTGGGGCCAGCCAGATAATCTCCCACCGCTTCCGGTGTGGAGTGACCTAGAAAAATCGCACCTGCATGGCGGATTTTTTCCAGTAAGTCCCAAGGCTCAGCAATTTCCAGTTCTAGGTGTTCGGGTGCGAACTCGTTGGAGAGTTCTGCTGCTGTTTCTAGGGAATCAACAACAGCAATTAGACCGTAATGAGCGATCGCTTTTTCAGTAAGTAGGCGTCGGGGATGGTCTATTAGTTGCCGCTCTACCTCGGCTTGCACTTGCTTGGCTAATTGATGATCAGTCGTCAAGAGAATGGCGGCTGCTAACGGGTCATGTTCTGCCTGTGCCAAAAGATCGGCGGCGATATAGACCGGATTAGCGGCTTCATCCGCAATGATCAGCACTTCGGAAGGGCCAGCTAGCGAGTCAATTCCCACCGTGCCGTAGACCAATTTCTTCGCCAAGGTCACGTAAATATTCCCAGGCCCTGTGATCACATCCACCTTAGGAATGGTTTCAGTGCCGTAAGCCAAAGCTGCGATCGCCTGAGCGCCTCCAACCCGATAAATCTCTTGAACCCCAGCTTCCTGAGCTGCCACTAAAACAGCCGGATTAATGGTTTTATCTGGGCCAGGGGGCGTCACCATGACGATCCGAGGGACTTTAGCCACCTTTGCCGGAATCGCGTTCATTAATACCGTACTGGGGTAGGATGCCCTACCACCTGGCACGTAAATTCCCGCCCGGTCTACTGGTGTATAGCGTTTGCCTAAGACCACCTCGTCGTCACCAAACTGTACCCACGATTTAGGAATACGTTGTCGGTGAAACGCTTCAATTTGCTGTGTTGCCAACTGAATGGCAGCGAGCAATTCCTTGGATACCTGCTGGTAGGCGGCATCCAGTTGGGACCCACTGACGCGCAGTTGCTCAACACTGAGTGTTTGGTGGTCGAATTCTTCTGTATAGTGCAAGAGTGCTTTGTCTCCCTGGCGTTGTACCGCCTGTAAGACTTCCCGCACCGTTGCTTCTTTGTGAATAACATGCTCTTGGGAAGTGCGATCGCAAATTCGTCGCAGTTCTGCTTGAGCCTCAGCCTGCTGAGTGATGATTCGCAGCATGGAGTCGGAGTGCCTATCCTTAGGTATTACCCATGTAAGACCTGGTTCCGCCGCGCTCCCCTACAAAACAAAGGGCGCATCGTAACCCAGACCCACTTCTCTAGCTTAACCTGGATTTTTCAAGGGTCGCGATAGTTTGAGAATAGATGTTATATTAGTCATTCAGGTATTTTGTTTGTTATTGAAATCAAGTTTTCCTCAAGGCTACTGTGGCTAATACTAAGTCCGCGATCAAACGCATAGAAATTGCCGAGCGCAATCGAGTTCGGAACAAATCTTACAAGTCAGCGGTGAAGACGCTGATGAAAAATTACTTTGCTGCCGTAGAAAGTTACGGACGTCAACCGAGTCCAGAAGCATTGCAGGAAGTACAAAGCCGTATGGCTGCGGCTTACAGCAAAATTGACAAAGCGGTCAAGCGACGGATACTCCACCCCAATAATGGCGCTCGCAAAAAGTCTCGTCTGGCAGCGCGACTCGCTCGCATCGAAGCACAGCTCAATTCCTCGGCTCCAGAGGCAACTGCCTCATAAGGGGAAACTTTCTTTTCCCCTCAACTTGGGGAGGAGAGGAGCAATCCTGGTGACTGACAACTAAGAAGTTTGAAGAACTGTAATGAGCAATAGGGGGAAGAATCTCTTCTCCCTAATCTCATGTTCTTATTGACTTTCCCCAAATTCTAGATAATAGGCGTAAAATAGACAGCAGGCTGTGCCGATGCAGTTGATAGATACTCACGTTCATATCAACTTTGATGTCTTCCAGTCAGAGCTGGAAGGGATCAGAGACCGCTGGCGTCAAGCTGGAGTGGTGAAATTAGTGCATTCTTGCGTAGAACCGGATGAGGTGGCGGCAATTCGAGCCTTAGCTGACCAATTTCCTGAACTCTCTTATGCAGTAGGGCTGCATCCCCTGGATGTTGATAAATGGACTCCCACGATGGGCGAGCAAATCTTATCTCTAGCTCGTTCTGATTCCAGAGTCGTAGCAATCGGAGAAACGGGGTTGGATTTTTTCAAAGCGGAGAACCAGCAAGAGCAAAGAGCGGTCTTTGAAGCCCAATTGTCGATCGCCAAAGCGCTGGATTTACCGGTAATCATCCACTGCCGCGATGCTGCTGCTCCAATGCGATCGCTACTACAAACCTTTTGGGAACATACAGGACCCGTCAAAGGGGTGATGCACTGTTGGGGAGGGACTGTGGAAGAAACTCAATGGTTTTTAGATTTGGGCTTTTTCATTAGTTTTAGTGGCATTGTCACCTTTAAAAACGCCACATCCATTCAAGAATCGGCAAAAATGGTGCCTAGCGATCGCCTCTTAGTGGAAACCGATTGTCCTTTCCTCGCCCCCGTTCCCAAGCGAGGCAAGCGTAATGAACCCGCCTATGTTCGCCATGTTGCCGAGTGCGTCGCCCGTCTGCGAAACGTCTCATTAGAAGACCTAGCGGCCCAAACGACCCAAAATGCCATAACCTTGTTTGGTCTTGCTCTACCTAGCGAGTCAGTTCTCAGCAGTCGGTAAAACCGGAGCAGTTAGTGAGGGGATTACTCTCTTGGGATCGAGTTTCGCTGCGCCATAATAATATTATTAAGAAGAGTTACTATGACTATAATTTGCCCTCTCCCTACTCAATTACTGCCATTTTTCCCCCAGTCCCCATTTTTGAGGTCAACGCCCACGTGGTAAAGACGCCGTGGATCAGTTTTCTTCCGAACAACCTTAACTCTACTATAAGAACTTGTCTCATCATTTGAAAAGCAGTCATTCTTCACGCCCAAACTATGGGCGACTAACACCCAACAGCTAATTAGCTCAGAACTAAGATAACTGGCGGTAATCCCCCGTTATCTAGTTAAGCTCAACCTGTGAATAGGTATCGCCCATCTCCATGAAGGCATGTCCGCTGTTTTAGCAGCGCTGTACTTTTAGCTCGGACTCCTATTCCGACGCTGACTCACCCCTAATAGTAGGAGACGCATGACTAATCAGATTTACATCACCCCCACTCAGTCTTACACGACCGCCAATTATATGCTGCCCGACTTAGTGGAGATTCAGCGTTCCAGCTTTCGCTGGTTTCTAGAAGAAGGGCTAATCGAAGAACTGAACAGCTTCTCTCCGATTACTGACTACACCGGCAAGTTGGAACTCCACTTTTTAGGCAAAAACTACAAACTCAAGCGTCCTAAGTACAACGTTGATGAGGCCAAGCGGAGAGACAGTACTTACGCTGTACAAATGTACGTCCCCACCCGCTTGATTAACAAAGAAACTGGCGAAATCAAGGAACAAGAAGTTTTTATTGGTGACCTACCCCTGATGACTGACAGGGGTACCTTTATCATCAATGGTGCGGAGCGAGTGATTGTCAACCAAATCGTTCGCAGTCCTGGTGTGTACTATAAGTCAGAAACGGATAAAAACGGACGCCGCACCTATAGCGCATCCTTGATACCGAACCGAGGGGCGTGGCTAAAGTTTGAAACCGATAAAAATGACTTAGTCTGGGTACGTATTGACAAAACCCGTAAGTTGTCCGCACAAGTCCTCTTAAAAGCCCTGGGACTCTCGGATAACGAGATTATGGATGCTCTCAGGCACCCAGATTACTATCAAAAAACCCTGGATAAAGAAGGGAATCCCAGCGAAGAAGAAGCGCTGATGGAACTCTACCGGAAACTGCGTCCAGGGGAACCTCCAACCGTATCCGGAGGTCAACAGCTATTAGATTCACGCTTTTTTGACCCCAAACGCTACGACTTAGGTCGAGTAGGTCGTTACAAAATCAATCGGAAGCTGCGGCTAAACGTTCCAGATACAGTCAGAATCCTAACCCCCCAAGATATTCTGGCCGCGATTGATTACCTGATTAACCTGGAATTTGATATTGGCAGCACCGATGATATCGACCACTTAGGCAACCGCCGGGTGCGTTCAGTGGGTGAACTGCTGCAAAACCAAGTGCGGGTGGGATTGAATCGCTTGGAGCGAATCATTCGGGAACGGATGACCGTCAGTGATTCCGATACCCTGACCCCTGCTAGCTTAGTCAACCCAAAACCCTTGGTAGCGGCTATTAAAGAGTTCTTTGGGTCGTCGCAGCTTTCCCAGTTTATGGATCAGACGAACCCATTAGCAGAACTTACCCACAAGCGCCGTCTGTCTGCCCTCGGTCCAGGTGGACTGACGCGGGAACGGGCAGGTTTTGCGGTACGGGATATTCACCCTTCGCACTACGGACGGATTTGCCCGATTGAAACGCCAGAAGGTCCTAACGCGGGTCTGATTGGTTCTTTGGCAACTCACGCCCGAGTCAACGCCTATGGCTTTATTGAAACGCCATTCTATCCTGTAGAAAACGGGAAAGTCCTCAAAGAGCGTAAACCGCTGTACATGACAGCAGATGAAGAGGATGATTTGCGGGTCGCGCCTGGAGATATCCCGATGGACGAAGACGGGTATATCTTGGGTGAGTCGGTTCCCGTGCGCTACCGTCAAGATTTCACCACAACCACACCCGATCAAGTGGATTTCGTGGCCGTATCGCCAGTACAGATTATCTCGGTCGCGACCTCGTTGATTCCCTTCTTAGAACACGACGACGCCAACCGGGCACTGATGGGTTCTAACATGCAGCGTCAGGCAGTACCGTTGCTGCGACCGGAGCGTCCTTTGGTGGGAACTGGCTTGGAAGCCCAGGCTGCACGGGACTCCGGGATGGTAGTGGTATCCCGGACTGATGGAGAAGTCTCCTATGTCGATGCTCGCATGATTCGGGTGAAAGACAAAAACGGTCGGGAAATTAGTTACGAACTCCAGAAGTACCAGCGGTCTAACCAAGATACCTGTTTGAATCAGCGCCCCTTGGTCTTTGAAGGGGATGATGTGGTTGCCGGTCAGGTGATAGCGGACGGTTCTGCCACCGAAGGTGGAGAACTCGCGCTAGGGCAAAACATCCTGGTGGCTTATATGCCCTGGGAAGGCTACAACTACGAAGATGCCATCCTGATCAGTGAACGGTTGGTGATGGATGATGTTTACACCAGCATTCACATTGAGAAGTACGAAATTGAGGCACGGCAAACCAAGCTGGGTCCAGAGGAAATCACTCGTGAAATTCCTAACGTCGGGGAAGACGCACTGCGTCAACTTGATGAGACCGGAATTATCCGGATTGGAGCTTGGGTAGAAGCCGGCGACATTCTAGTAGGAAAAGTAACGCCTAAAGGGGAATCGGATCAGCCGCCAGAAGAAAAACTGCTACGGGCGATTTTCGGGGAAAAGGCTCGTGATGTGCGGGACAATTCCCTCCGGGTGCCGAACGGAGAAAAAGGCCGTGTTGTGGATGTGCGGGTGTTTACCCGTGAACAGGGAGACGAGTTGCCTCCGGGTGCGAACATGGTTGTCCGCGTCTATGTCGCTCAGAAGCGCAAGATTCAGGTTGGCGACAAGATGGCAGGACGGCACGGTAATAAGGGGATTATCTCCCGAATTTTACCGATGGAAGATATGCCCTACTTGCCTGATGGCACCTCGATTGATATTGTTCTCAATCCTTTGGGTGTACCCTCACGGATGAACGTCGGTCAGGTGTTTGAATGCTTGCTGGGCTGGGCAGGTGAAAATATCGGAGTCCGCTTTAAGCTGACGCCATTTGACGAAATGTACGGCGAGGAGGCATCCCGTACCACGGTTCACGGCAAACTCAAAGAAGCCAGTGACGAGGATGGGAAAGATTGGGTATTTGACCCGGAACACCCCGGAAAAATCCAAATCTTCGACGGTCGTACCGGGGAAGCTTTCGATCGCCCGGTTACAGTAGGCAAGGCTTATATGCTGAAGCTGGTTCACTTGGTCGATGACAAGATTCACGCTCGCTCCACAGGCCCCTACTCGCTTGTAACGCAGCAGCCTTTGGGTGGTAAAGCGCAACAGGGCGGTCAGCGATTTGGAGAAATGGAAGTATGGGCTTTAGAAGCGTTTGGCGCAGCTTATACCCTTCAGGAGTTGCTGACTGTCAAGTCTGATGATATGCAAGGACGTAACGAAGCGCTTAATGCGATCGTCAAAGGCAAAGCCATTCCACGACCAGGGACGCCTGAATCCTTCAAGGTCTTGATGCGAGAGCTTCAGTCCTTGGGCTTGGATATTGCGGTTCACAAAGTAGAAACCGCAGAAGATGGAACCAGCCGAGATGTGGAAGTCGATCTGATGGCAGACACAGAACGCCGCCGGACACCCAGCCGACCGACTTACGAATCCCTCAATCGCGAGGAACTTGAAGAGGATGAAGTCTAATTAGTTGAAGGTTAGGCGGTTGGCAGGTTGAAGGTTGGAGGTTAGAACAGATTGACCTTCAACCTACCAACTTTGGCTACCGTAACAACTGGTCAACTTTCTCACTTTTTAATCAGCTAACTAATAACTATCAACTAACAACTATTAACCACTGATGAGACATCAGCTAGAACAGCGATTTGACTACGTCAAAATTGGGATCGCCTCTCCAGAACGGATTCGTCAATGGGGAGAAAGAACTCTTCCCAATGGTCAAGTGGTCGGTGAAGTGACCAAACCGGAAACGATTAACTACCGTACACTCAAGCCCGAAATGGATGGGCTGTTTTGTGAGCGGATTTTTGGACCGGCGAAAGATTGGGAATGTCACTGCGGCAAGTATAAGCGGGTACGCCACCGGGGCATTGTCTGCGAACGTTGCGGTGTAGAAGTCACTGAGTCGCGGGTGCGCCGTCACCGGATGGGATATATCAAGCTTGCCGCACCTGTTGCTCACGTTTGGTATCTCAAGGGGATTCCCAGTTACTTAAGTATTCTGCTAGATATGCCCCTGCGGGATGTTGAGCAGATTGTTTACTTTAATGCCTATGTTGTCCTTAGCCCTGGTAATGCTGAGAATTTGAGTTACAAGCAGTTACTGACAGAAGATCAGTGGCTGGAAATAGAAGAACAGCTCTATAGCGAAGATTCTCAACTCACAGGCGTTGAGGTCGGTATTGGGGCAGAGGCACTCCAGCGGCTTTTACAGGATGTCGATCTTGATGCTGAAGGCGAAAAGCTGCGGGAAGAAATTGCGAATGCTAAAGGTCAAAAACGCGCCAAGCTGATTAAGCGGTTGCGGGTTATTGATAACTTTATCGCCACCGGCGCACAGCCAGATTGGATGGTATTGACGGTGATTCCAGTCATTCCTCCCGATTTGCGACCGATGGTGCAGCTAGATGGGGGTCGCTTTGCTACCTCAGACTTAAATGACCTTTATCGGCGCGTAATCAATCGTAACAATCGACTGGCGCGCCTCCAAGAAATCCTGGCACCGGAAATCATTGTCCGCAACGAAAAGCGGATGCTCCAAGAAGCGGTGGACGCTTTAATCGACAACGGGCGTCGGGGACGCACGGTAGTGGGAGCAAACAATCGACCCCTCAAGTCTTTATCTGACATTATTGAGGGTAAACAGGGTCGCTTCCGGCAAAACCTCTTGGGTAAACGGGTTGACTACTCTGGACGCTCTGTAATCGTAGTCGGTCCCAAGCTGAAAATCCACCAGTGCGGTCTGCCTCGGGAAATGGCGATCGAATTATTCCAACCCTTTGTAATCCATCGGTTGATTCGCCAAGGGATGGTTAATAACATCAAAGCCGCCAAGAAACTGATTCAGCGAGGCGACGCCAGCGTGTGGGACGTTTTGGAGGAAGTGATTGCGGGTCACCCCGTTCTACTCAACCGGGCACCAACCCTACACCGATTGGGGATTCAGGCATTTGAACCGATTTTGGTAGAAGGTCGTGCGATTCAATTGCACCCCTTAGTCTGTCCCGCCTTCAACGCGGACTTTGACGGAGACCAAATGGCCGTTCACGTTCCTCTTTCTTTGGAATCGCAGGCAGAAGCACGGCTGTTGATGTTGGCATCTCACAATATCCTGTCACCAGCAACCGGTCGCCCGATTGTCGCACCCAGCCAAGACATGGTGTTGGGATGCTATTACTTAACAGCCGAAAATCCAGCAGCTCAAAAAGGAGCGGGGAAGTATTTCGCTAACTTGGATGATGCCATTAAAGCTTACGAGCAACAGCAAGTCGATTTGCACGCTTATGTCTGGGTACGCTATGACGGCATGGTCGAGTCCAGTGTTGCGGACAACGAAGTCATCTCTAGTGAACAATTGGGTGACGGCACAGTGGCTAAGCACTACAGAGAACGCCGAGTGCGGGAAACCGCTGATGGCGAACTCATTTCTCAGTACATTCGGACTACTCCAGGTCGGATTATTTACAACAAAGCAATTCAAGAGACGCTGATTGGCTAGTTGTTAGTTAAAGGGGTGAAGGTTGAAGGTTTTGAAGGTTGCAAGTTTAAAGGTTGAAGAGTTGAAGGTTTTAACGTTCAACGGGATAACTTGCTAACCTTCTCCTCTTCACGCGTGATGACTAATGACTGATGACTCATGACTAGGGACTAAGGACGAAGCAGATGGCAGATCAAAAAGACATGATTTTTTATAACCGGATTGTCGATAAAGGCCAGCTGAAAAAGCTTATATCTTGGGCCTATACGAAATACGGTAGTGCTCGTAGCGCCCAAGTGGCTGATGAACTCAAAGATCTGGGATTTCGCTATGCAACCAAAGCTGGAGTTTCAATCAGCGTTGATGACTTGCAAGTGCCTCCTGTAAAACGCCAGATGCTAGAAGCGGCTGAAGCGCAGATCAGGGCGACAGAAGCTCGGTACACGCGGGGCGAAATTACCGAAGTCGAGCGCTTCCAAAAAGTGATTGATACTTGGAATAACACGTCTGAATCTCTAAAGGATGAAGTCGTTCGTAACTTCAAATCGACTGACCCCTTGAATTCGGTGTACATGATGGCATTTTCTGGGGCGAGGGGTAACTTGTCTCAGGTGCGGCAGTTGGTGGGAATGCGGGGTTTGATGGCAAACCCCCAAGGAGAAATTATTGACCTACCGATTAAGACCAACTTCCGGGAAGGCTTAACGGTAACGGAATATATTATCTCGTCCTACGGGGCTCGCAAGGGATTGGTAGATACAGCGCTCAGAACCGCTGACTCGGGTTATCTCACCCGACGTTTGGTAGACGTGGCTCAGGACGTAATCGTGCGAGAAGTGGATTGCGGCACGCCACGAGGAGTTCATGTCCGAGCAATGAAAGATGGCGATCGCACTCTGATTCCTTTAGAGGATCGCCTGTTTGGTCGAGTGCTGGCCGAAGATGTCAAGCACCCCATCACTGGGGAATTAATTGCGACTCGTAACCAGGATGTCTCGGATGACCTCGCCAAAGCTATTGACAAAGCGGGTGTTGAAGAAGTATTCGTGCGATCGCCACTCACTTGTGAAGCCTCTCGCTCTGTCTGCCAACACTGCTATGGTTGGAGCTTAGCCCACGGGCATATGGTGGATTTGGGAGAAGCGGTCGGTATTATTGCCGCCCAATCCATTGGTGAACCGGGCACCCAGCTTACCATGCGGACTTTCCACACGGGTGGTGTCTTCACTGGGGAAACAGCACGCATTGTGCAGGCCCCGTTTGACGGTACGGTGCGCTTCTCGAAGAAACTACGCACCCGGACAGTACGGACTCGCCACGGGGAAGACCGCGAGCAAGTTGAAGTAGCAGCCGATCTCACTTTGGAACCGCTTGATGGAGGGAGAAAGCCCGAAACCTTCCCAGTGACGGTTGGCTCTCTGTTGATGGTTGCCAATGGGGAACAAGTCGTAGCCAATCAACTACTAGCAGAAGTTGCCCTCGGTAAATCTCGCCTTTCCACAGAAAAAGCCGCCAAAGACGTGGCGAGTGATTTAGCGGGAGAAGTGCTATTTGCTGACTTGATCCCAGAAGAAAAAACCGACCGTCAAGGCAATACCACCCGGACAGCTCAGCGGGGTGGCTTGCTTTGGGTTCTGTCTGGAGAAGTCTATAACCTACCTCCTGGTGCAGAACCAGTGGTCAAAAACGGGGATGCCATACAGCCAGGGAGCGTAATGGCAGAAACCAAGTTAGTGACAGCCAATGGCGGTGTTGTCCGACTCACCCCAGGTAAGCGGGAAATTGACATTATTACTGCCTCAGTTCTGCTGGATCAGGCAACGGTTCGGGTAGAAAGTAGCGCAGGTCGCGACCAGTACGTAATCTACACCACCAACAACCAGCGCTTCCTACTCAAAGCCACTCCAGGCACAAAAGTGCTAAATAGTCAAGTGGTTGCAGAACTGATTGACGATCGCTATCGCACCCAAACGGGTGGCATCGTCAAATATGCTGGCGTTGAAGTTGCTAAGCGCGGCAAAGCGAAGCAGGGTTACGAAGTCATCCAAGGCGGCACTTTGCTCTGGATTCCCGAAGAATGCCATGAGGTCAACAAAGATATCTCATTGCTTTTGGTGGAAGATGGTCAATATGTAGAAGCCGGAACTGAGGTGGTGAAGGATATCTTCTGCCAATCAGGGGGTATTGTCGAAGTCGTCCAGAAAAACGATATCCTGCGCGAGATTGTGATCAAGCCAGGGGAACTGCATCTGGTCGATGAAATCCCGGAAGCGTTTCTGACAGAAGGCCAGTTAGTCTATCCCGGTACTGAAGCCGTTCCAGGGTTGACTCTTGAAGAGCTGCGATATGGAGAAGCTGTAGAGACTCCAGAAGGTGCAGCACTGCTGTTACGACCCGTGATCGAGTTTGCCGTGCCGGATGAACCTCCTGTGCCTTCGCAGGCTTCGATTAACAAGAAAGGGGGCAGTGGAGCGGCTCGGAGCGCGACACAAATTGAACTGCGGGCTGTACAACGCTTGCCTTATAAAGATGGAGAACGGGTGAAGTCTGTAGAAGGGCTAGAGTTGCTACGGACTCAGCTCGTGTTGGAAATGAACCAGGAATCTGGGGAGGAAACTTCTAGTGCTTCTCAGCTGAGTGCTGACATCGAGTTGGTTCAGGCTGAAGACTCCGATGAAATGCGGCTACAGCTAGTCATCCTCGAATCTTTAGTGGTTCGCCGTGATAGTACTGCCGATCCGTTGGGCGGCAGCACAACAACACGAGTTTTAGTGAACGATGGCGACGAAATTGAACCGGGTGCTGTTGTCGCTCGCACAGAAATTCAGTGTAAGGAAGAGGGTGAAGTTCGAGGGATTCGAGAAGGAACTGAAGCGATTCGTCGGGTACTGGTTGTGCGGGATGCAGACCGGATTACGGTTCCAATTAGCGGAACGCCTAAAGTCAAGGTCGGTGATTTGCTGGTCGCCACAGACTACCTGACTGCTGAAACCCGCGTCCCGGAATCGGGTCAAGTTGTGCGGGTGAGCAATGATGCGGTTACTCTGCGATTGGCTCGTCCTTATCGGGTGTCAGCAGGTGCGGTGTTGCAAATCGACAACGGCGACTTGGTTCAGCGGGGTGACAACCTGGTGTTACTCGTGTTTGAACGAGCGAAGACGGGTGACATTATTCAAGGTTTGCCAAGAATTGAGGAACTCTTGGAAGCTCGTAAACCTAAAGAAGCTTGTGTTTTAGCCCGACGGCCCGGTGAAGCTCAGGTGATTTATGAGGAAGATGAGACTGTCGATATTAAGGTAATCGAGGCGGATGGTACCGTGACCGATTACCCAGTGGGGCCAGGGCAAAATGCGCTCGTTTCTGATGGTCAGCAAGTCCTTGTTGCTCAACCTTTAACCGATGGTCCGGCGAATCCTCATGAAATTCTAGAGATTTTCTTCAATTACTCTCTAGAAGAAAAAGGAGTCTATGAGGGAGCACTGATTGGATTGTCTGAGGCGCAACGCTTCCTTGTTAACGAGGTGCAATCGGTATATCAATCTCAAGGAATTGATATTTCCGACAAGCACATTGAAGTAATTGTCCGGCAGATGACTTCTAAAGTGCGAGTAGACGACGGTGGTGATACCACGATGTTGCCTGGGGAACTCGTAGAGTTGCGGCAAATCGAAACGGTGAATGAGGCAATGGCGATCACCGGTGGTGCCCCCGCACAATATACACCTGTGCTATTGGGTATTACCAAAGCCTCGCTCAACACCGATAGCTTTATCTCAGCAGCTAGCTTCCAGGAAACCACTCGTGTCCTCACAGAAGCAGCTATTGAAGGAAAATCTGACTGGCTGCGGGGTCTGAAGGAAAACGTTATTATCGGACGTTTGATTCCGGCAGGAACCGGCTACAACGCTTATGAAGACCCGGCACTCAGCCCAATTGAACCGGATTATTCGGGGTCGCAGGGAGTCTATGGCTATGGAGACCGTCTTGATGCTGACTTAGATCAAAACGATCCGCTTGATGTGGTACTAGATGACCGGACAGCCCGAACTTATAGTTTGGAAGAACGTTCTAGCTTGGGCGGCAACTTTTCGTCACTTCTCAGTGATGACGATGAGGACAGGGACTATGAGGATTTTCTAGACGACGATGACGAATAGTCCAACGAGGAATATTCCTAATCTTGTCTAAATCCGCAAGAGCATAAGCAAGGGCGACCTTAAAGGTCGCCCTTTTGTTTAATATTGATTAAATTTCCAACCCACCCCACCACTCGTACTAAATTTGGGTTATGGCAGTCGCCATAAAGGTTAGGACAGAATTTAATAGCTGAAATGACCACGTATCAGTAATAAACATAAAAGCCTTCTGCCCTCTGCCTTTTGCTATGAAAGCGGATTTGGGATCATTCGCTAAGTACGACAGCTTACGAGCTTGTTGAGCTGGGCATTTCGCCAGTGCGAACGGATATTGTATTCGTTTGGTTCCCTCGTCGTACCTTCATCTGGAGTACCTGACCCACATTGCTATTTTCAACGATACGCTGCAACTGATCAGCACTGGTAACCGATTGTCCGTCAATAGCAGTTACTACATCACCACGACGCAGTCCTGAGCTGGCTGCTGGTGTGTTGGGTAGCACTTGCACCACTAAGACACCGTTCACTTCTGGTATCGTGAAGGGCGAATTGGGGTCGCGATTGTTCTCAGCCGCAAGTTGAGGTGTGAGTGTTGCCATCCGAATGCCGAGGAAAGGATGCTGAATCGATTCTCCCCGTGCCAATTTCGTAGAAATCGCTTTGGCTGTATTGACAGGAATTGCAAAACCAATTCCCATTGCATCAGGGCGAATGGCAGTATTAATGCCAATTACTTCCCCTTGCTCATTCAACAGGGGACCGCCGGAGTTTCCTGGATTGATGGCAGCATCCGTTTGAATAAAATCTAGTCGCTTGTCGGGAATTCCTACTTGAGCACTAGAGCGTTGCAGGGTACTAACAATTCCTAGGGTAACGGTGTTATCTAGGCCTAATGGGTTCCCTACTGCGATCGCCCAATCACCGACTTTAACTTGATCGGAATTTCCGAGAGAAGCAACGGGTAAATTTTTACCATCAATCTTGATCACCGCCAAGTCGGTTACTTCATCTGCTCCTTGTACTTTTCCCTGAAAAGTGCGTCCATCTTTGAGAATTACATTCACTCTATCTGCCCGATTAACAACATGGGCATTGGTAATAATAATTCCATTAGGGTCAATAATGAAACCTGAACCTTGACCCCGTAAACGTCTTTCTTGCGGCATTTGGGGAAAAAAGTCATCCCCGAAAAAGCGTCGGAACACGGGGTCATCAAAAAACGGATCGGCACGCTGCGTGATCGTGCGCTCAGTATCAATCCGCACAACTGCTGACCCTACCCGATCAACTGCTGCCGTTACAAAACTGCTGTGTGTCGCTGATGTCGGAACTGGCTGGCGTTGTGCTAACAGTGTAGGTGTGTCGGTTTCAGATACAGGAGCTGGCTCTGCCTGCGATGGCGATACACGATAAATGCTCACTGTCAACAGAGCACCTAGTACGATCGCGAGTAAATATGTACTAATTTTGCCGAGTAGGAGAGAAAAATTGTTCAGTCGCATAACATTAATTGGGAATTCAGTTAATGTTTCATGAAAGTCTTAGTAATGGTTTGTTCGTAGCGACAAGCCGCTTTACAGATATTTTGACAGTTCTGGAACCTTGACTTTGATGCAATGGGTGTAGAACTCTTGTATTGACAAAAAAAGTAACCTATGCAAGTAACTATTGGGGACTGTCATAAGCTATCTTTGCCAAAAGGAAAGCAAAGATTGAGACCATCAGCTCTCCGGTTATCCGAAAAAGCCGTACCTTCGATTTTCTGCTCTAAACTAGGATCGAGAGTATAACTATCCCAAAAATGTTCCCTCTTCCAGAATTGGAGCTGAGCCATTGATTAACGAAACCACTGCCCTGTCTGGAAAAGACAACTATTCTCTTGAGCCAGATGTGAATCACACTCACGTCGGCGCACACCATCATGACAAAGGAATGTCTGCACATCATCACGTTCATGATGAAGAATCTCTAAGGCGAATTATTAATCGGTTGTCTCGGATAGAGGGGCATATCCGAGGAATTAAAACGATGGTGCAGGAGAGTCGCCCTTGCCCTGAAGTATTGGTACAAGTTGCTGCTGTGCGAGGTGCTTTGGATCGAGTGGCGCGAATTATTTTAGATGAACATTTAACTCAATGTATTGCTCGTGCTGCTGAAGAGGGCAACATCGAAGTAGAAATTGATGAGTTGAAAGCTGCCTTAGATCGGTTTTTGCCATAGTCATGGAGGGGAAAGGGGAAGGTGGGGCACCCTTTGGGGATAAGGGGCGGGGGTAAAGGGAAAGGATTGGGATATCGTTTTCCCTTTAACCTGAGCAGAACAACTCCCGTTTCCCTTGCCCTGCCCGAAGGCATGACCTCTCCTCCCGCTATCCTAAGTGCGTTAGCGGGAGATTCTGCGAGTAGTACCTCTGATGATGTCTAATCCCAAATCCGGGTTAATTCCCCCTTTTTTGATGGAGATAAGGCAAATGGCAGATGAAAAAGATGACTTAACCCCAAAAGGAGGTTATGTTTCTTAGTTCAAGAGGAGAACCCTTATGTTAGCAGCGCTTCTCCACGACGACAGAGTTCACGAGCATAATCCGTCCAAGTTCCTTGTCCCCAGTATCGGAAACAACTCGTTTGAAGCAACAAGTTGTACAACAAAGCTTGCTGGTATTCAACCTGCTTTGTAACTGAAGGATCTTGCTGTACTAAGGAGTCATACTTTTTGTGAAAGGCAGCGCTGAGTTGATTCATTGG
>CBKWLJ010000115.1:0-21016 GCA_966675205.1 uncultured bacterium | reverse complement strand
TGGTGAATTCAGCATTGATAAACAGGAGTGGCGACCATTTCTCGAACCAGTTCAAGAGGGAGCAAGAGCCGCACTGCTAGAGACAGATAGCACAAAAGCAGTTACTGCTCTAGTTGAGTTTATCCAAAACGCTCAGAATAAATATGAATGTACCTGTAGACCAGCTGCATTCAGCTTAATACAAGCTGCCTTGAGTTTAGGACAAATTGATAAAGGCAACCCAGTTGCTATTGCTGTCCTACTTGAATTAATCGAGAAATATCAGGATGAAGAGATTCTTCTACAAGCCGCCTTAAATTTAGAACAAATTGATGAAGGCAATCCGATAGTGGTTAATGTCTTGATCGAGTTAATCCAAAACTATGAAGAGGAAGCCATCCAGGATTTAGCGATAGGAAGCTTAGAAACAATTGGTTTAGGCAATCAAAAAGCCATTGCCGTCCTGATTGAGTTAATCGAAAAATCCCAGGATGAAATTACTCGTTTGCATACAGCAGAAAGCTTAGGTAAAATTGACCAAGGCAACCCAATAGCTATCGCTACCCTAGTTGAGTTAATCAAGAATCCTCAGTCTCACTATGTCTGTGAACTAGCAGCAGAGAGTTTGGTAAAAATTGGTATAAGCAACCGGAGAGCTGTCGCCGCTCTAATTGAATTAATCGATAAGTCTAAGTATGAAATTACCCGCCTACAAGCAGCATGGAGCTTAGGTCAAATTGACGAAGGCAACCCAATAGCTATCGCTACCCTAATTGAATTAATCGATAAATCTAAGTATAAAAATATATGTGATTTAGCAGCAAAAAGCTTAGAGGACATTGGTGCAGGAAATCGAAAAGCTATTGCCGCCCTAGTTGAGTTAATCGAAAACTCTCAGGATGAAAGTACCCGTTGGCTAGCAGCAGCAAGCTTAGGGCAAATTGAAGAAGGCAATCCAATTGCCGTCAATACCTTAGTTGAATTAATTAAAAATTCTCAGGATGAAACTATCCGTTTGTCGGTAATAAAGAGCTTAGGCGAAATCGGCAAGGGTAACTCAAACGCTATCGCTGCCTTAGTTGAATCAATCGGAAAATATCAGGATGAAATTAGTCGTTTGCAAGTAGCAGAGAGCTTAGGCAAAATTGAAGAAGGCAATCTAGTCGCCGTTGCTATCTTACTTGCATTAATCAAAACTCCTCAGGATATATCTACCCGTTGGCGAACAGCAAAAACATTAGGCAAAATTGACAAAGGTAATCCAATCGCGATTGCTACCTTATCTCAATTAATCAAAAACGATCAAAATACATCTAGATATTGCATAGAGGTATGGAGTTTAGGAAAAATTGACAAAGGGATTGCTACCACTGCCCTAGTGAAGTTTCTCCAGATCGATCAGTCGGTAGAACTGTTTTATGCAATAACAAATTCTTTGGGGGATATCTTGGGAGAAGCTCAGATGGCGGGAGTTGTAACAGCGTTGAAAGATTGCTTATCCCGAAAAACTTACAACAATGATTTTAGGCGATTCGAGGCTTGTCATAAAGTTATTTGGTATTGCGCCCAAAATATGAGTTACCCAGATTTTTATTATGCATGGCACGGTGAGCCTTCCCCAGTTCCAACTCATCAACCAAAGGTAAATTAGATCCAAGCACTCTCACCTTGCTCAATGAAAGCCTACGAATTTTTAGCCCAACCGACATCCGAAGGAAAACTCCAACTTCCTGAAACAATTGCTCAAATCTTGTCCAAAAACCAAACTGTTCGGGTGATTCTACTCATTGATGAACCGACAGAGATTGAAGAGAACACAGCTTGGGCACAGTTGACAGCAGAGCAATTCTTTGATGAGTACAGCGAGGCAGACGCCATCTACGACACAAGGTGCTGCTGAATCACGCTATGATTCCCGGCAGATCCCCGACTTCTTGGTTTAAATCTTGATGCTGCTGGATGAATTGGATTGAAAAGTCGGGGATCTAAGTTGTTGCGATCGCTCAAAATCAACGGACAGTACTCAACCTCAAAACCCCGTTCGGTGTACGGGAATGCACTTTATAACTAATCCTCAAAGTATAATAGAGGATTGCGCTACTTGATAAAAGGTTGGGTATGCCGTTGTCGCGTCGGTAGTAGAAAGCAACGAAACACCCCAACAACCACCAGTTTGACCCAGGGAGTCATAGTATTTGTGATTGTACAAGCATCTGACCGGACTTACGAAGCTAAAACCCAAGAAATTGCTAGACAACTGTTGGACGCCACACGGGAAAAACGCTCTTTCTTTTCCCAAGTATTTGACCAAATGCGCTTGGATGACAAGTTGCTAGCTTGGGCGATGAGTAACCCTGGTTTGCGGGTACAGTTGTTTCGCTTCATCGACACGTTACCCGCTTTACGCAGTAAACCGGAAATTGCCCGTCACTTACAAGAGTATTTAGGGGATGAGTCCGTTGAATTGCCTTCAGCATTGAAAGGTATGCTCAACTTTGCCCAACCTGACTCGGTGCCGGGACAGGTGGCAGCAACCTCAGTCGCAACTGGCGTGGAAACGTTAGCTCATAAATATATTGCCGGTGAAAACATCCAACAGGTACTCAAAACGATAGAACGCCTCCGCAAAGAGAAGATGGCGTTCACCATCGACTTATTGGGAGAAGCCGTTATTACGGAAACCGAAGCCCAATCTTACCTGCAAAGTTACCTGGATTTGATGGAACAACTGACGCGGGAGGCGCAGAAGTGGTCAACAGTCAAGGAAATTGATGTTGCAGATGGTGAACCTTTACCCCGCGTTCAGGTATCGGTGAAGTTAACGGCGTTTTACTCCCAGTTTGACCCCCTCGACCCAGAAGGGAGTAAAGATAAAGTATGCGATCGCATCCGTACTCTATTACGCCGCGCCAAAGAATTGGGGGCAGCCATTCACTTTGATATGGAACAGTATGTCTATAAAGACATGACACTGGCCATCCTCAAAGATTTATTAATGGAAGAAGAATTCCGTTCTCGCACGGATATCGGGATGACGTTGCAAGCCTATCTGCGAGACTCGGAAAAAGATGCCAAGGAACTGATTGCCTGGGCGAAACAACGGGGTTACCCCATTACTGTGCGCTTGGTAAAAGGGGCGTATTGGGATCAAGAAACGATTAAAGCCGCTCAAAAAGATTGGCCGCAGCCGGTTTATAACGATAAAGCAGCAACCGATGCCAATTTTGAGACGATTACTCAATTATTGCTAGAAAATTACGAGTATATCTATTCTGCGATCGGAAGTCATAATGTGCGATCGCAAGCCCATGCCATTGCCATTGCTGAAGAACTGAATATCCCTCGTCGCCGCTTTGAGATGCAAGTTCTTTACGGGATGGGTGAACCCTTGGCAAAAGCACTCGCTAAACGCGGCCATCGGGTGCGAGTGTATGCGCCCTATGGGGAATTGTTACCAGGGATGGCTTACTTAATTCGGCGCTTGCTGGAAAATACGGCCAATAGTTCCTTCTTGCGGCAAAGCATGGAAGAACGCCCCATTGAAGAACTCTTAGCCCCACCTGTTGCCGAATCTTCCCAACCTGCCCACGTTGCCCAAGAACTCAAAGGCGTGTTTCCCAATGCCGCTGATACCGATTATGCCAGGGAAGAAGAACGCAAGGAAGCTCAACAAGCCTTTGTAACCGTCCGGCAACAACTCGGTAAAATCTACTTACCTTTGGTCAATGGGGAGTATCAACAAACTCAGGACTATGTAGAATCTCTCAATCCTTCCAACCCCAGTGAAGTAATTGGGAAAATTGGACTTCTCTCCATTGAACAAGCCGAACAAGCCTTGCAAGCCGCGAAAGCTGCCTTCCCTAGTTGGCGGAAAACCCCTGTAAGTGAACGCGCTGAGATACTGCGGAAAGCAGGCGACTTGATGGAACAACGTCGCGCCGAACTGTGTGCTTGGACTGTCTTGGAAGTGGGGAAAGCCTTGCGGGAAGCGGATGCCGAAGTGTCTGAAGCGATCGATTTTTGCCGCTACTATGCCGATGAAATGGAACGCCTCGACCAAGGGTATAAGTATGATATTGCAGGGGAAACGAATCGCTACGTCTATCAACCCAAAGGAATTGCGGTTGTCATTTCTCCTTGGAACTTTCCCTTTGCGATTGCCGCAGGCATGACGGTGGCTGCACTGGCGGCGGGAAATTGCACTTTACTGAAACCCGCTGAAGTTTCCTCTGTTATTGCTGCCAAACTGGGAGAAATTTTAATCGATGCTGGTATCCCCCACGGTGTATTTCAATACGTCCCCGCCAAAGGTTCAACTGTGGGTGCCTACATGGTGAACCATCCGGATGTCCACTTGATTGCCTTTACCGGTTCGCGTGAAGTGGGATGTCGCATTTTCAAGGAGGCGTCTATTGTCCAACCGGGACAAAAGCACCTAAAGCGAGTGATTGCTGAGATGGGTGGGAAAAACGCCATCATTGTGGATGAAAGTGCTGACCTCGACCAAGCGGTTGCAGGCGTTGTACAATCGGCGTTTGGGTATAGTGGTCAAAAATGTTCCGCTTGTTCGCGGGTGATTGTGTTAGAACCCGTGTACGATACCTTTGTAGCACGGTTAGTGGAAGCGACGCGATCGCTCAATATTGGCCCAGCCGAAGCCCCCAGTACTCAAGTCGGCCCCGTTGTGGATGCCAATGCCAGGGATCGGATTCGCGAGTATATCGCGATCGGGCGTCAAGAAGCGGAAGTGGCGTTAGAAATGCCAGCACCAGAGAATGGCTACTTCATCGGCCCTGTCATCTTTACGAATGTGTCACCCGATGCCAGAATTGCTCAAGAAGAAATCTTCGGGCCTGTAGTTGCAGTGATTCGGGCGAAGAATTTCCCAGAAGCCCTCGATATTGCCAACGGTACAGACTACGCCTTAACTGGAGGATTGTATTCCCGGACGCCATCGCACATTAATCAGGCATCCGTTGATTTTGAAGTGGGCAACCTGTACATTAACCGTACTATTACAGGTGCGATCGTCTCCCGGCAACCCTTTGGGGGGTCGAAACTTTCAGGCATTGGTTCCAAAGCAGGCGGCCCAGATTATTTACTGCAATTCTTAGAACCGCGCACCATTACTGAGAATATTCAACGTCAAGGGTTTGCACCGATTGAAGGCGCAGAATAAAGATTCGGGTGTTAGCGTAGCGACTTAGTAACGCAGACTTTTCCGACTTGTAGGGGCACGGGCTTTGTCCGTGCCCTTACTGTTTCTCAGCTTGCAGTCCATTTGGTAACTTTCAATACATCTTATCTTTGAATTCATTGCTAATCTTCCAAGAAGCAAAGACGCAGAATAACTTCTCTATTAATCTTGGAAGCGTTCTACGTTGATGCAAAAAGTAGCCATAAGTACACAGCGAAAGGAAAAAATAATAGCTTCTAGGGTTCCGGTTTGCACCCTGCAAATGCTGGTCCGAGAGAAGCAAGCTGGCTATTCCAAGTATTTGAGTCAAGGACTAGTTGGTTACACGGCGGGAGAAAAGCCCGGGAGGAATATCAGTTAATCAGACTGAGTAGATTCCTTTCGGGCTTTTGGCTTTGGAGTCTAAGGTCGAGTTAATTCACTCGTACCTATCGATGTTTTGCAGCCACTTCAGGAGTGCCAATGACTGAAAATAATTCCGACAGCCCCCTGTTTCAAACTCCCAACGGGAACGGGCATTATCCCTCTCAAGCGCAACGGGCCTTAGATTTAGAAGCGCGACTGCCGCAGACGGGTTGGCAGCAGGAGGTATCAAAGGGGCTGGAATACGGACTAGAAGCAGCAGAGAGTATTCGCGATCGCACAATTCCCACTTTCTCTCGCGGTGAACTGCCTCACTATGCAGGCATCAACACCTTCATGAAAGCGCCCTACTTAGAAGATGTTCGCAAAGTTGGGGAGTATGATGTTGCGATCGTAGGTGTCCCTCACGATTCTGGAACCACTTATCGTTCCGGCACTCGCTTTGGCCCCCAAGGCATTCGCCGCATCTCTGCATTGTATACCCCCTACAATTTTGAATTGGGAGTTGATTTGCGTGAACAAATCACCCTGTGTGACGTAGGGGATATCTTCACCATTCCCGCCAACAACGAAAAATCATTTGACCAAATTTCCAAGGGCATTGCTCACATTTTTAGCTCTGGTGCATTCCCCATTATTTTAGGCGGCGACCATTCTATCGGGTTCCCCACCGTTCGAGGCGTTTGTCGGCACTTAGGCGACAAGAAAGTAGGCATCATTCACTTTGATAGGCACGTCGATACCCAAGAAACCGACCTTGATGAGCGGATGCACACCTGCCCCTGGTTCCATGCCACCAACATGAAAAACGCTCCAGCCAAGAACTTGGTGCAGTTGGGGATTGGGGGTTGGCAATGTCCTCGCCAAGGCGTCAAAATTTGTCGGGAACGCTCAACCAATATCCTGACGGTAACTGACATTACAGAAATGGGATTAGATGCCGCCGTAGATTTTGCCCTGGAACGCGCATTAGACGGCACTGACTGCGTTTACATCAGCTTTGATATTGACTGCATTGATGCAGGTTTTGTCCCTGGCACCGGTTGGCCCGAACCTGGCGGACTCCTCCCCCGCGAAGCTTTGTATCTACTCGGCAAGATTGTGCAAAACGCTCCCGTTTGCGGATTAGAAGTGGTGGAAGTTTCCCCCCCCTACGACATCAGCGATATCACCTCCCTCATGGCAACTCGCGTTATCTGCGACACGATGGCCCATATGGTACTATCCGGTCAACTACCGCGCAAACAGAAACCCGCCTATATTCATCCAGAGTCTCAGCCAGAACTCGTTGCTTGGACTTAATAAAGGGAAAAGGAAAAGGGGCAAAGGAAAAAGGAAGAATAGCGATAAACTTTTGCCTTTTACCCTATCCTCCCAACTCCTATCCCCTGATCTTTCATCTTTTCTGAATATGCACGAAACTGACATGACCAAAGCGCTAATTCTCACCGTGCGGGACTGGTGGGAAGCGCAACCAGAACGACCCAAAATTTCTCATGTTTATCTCACTGTAGGTCAGTTCACTTGTGTAGAACCTGTAAGTTTGCAATTCGCCTTTGAAGTTCAAACCCGCAACACCTTTTTAGAGGGAGCAGAACTTGTCATTCAGGAAACACCATTAATTGCCTTTTGCCATCGCTGCTCTCAAGAGTATCGTCCCGAAATCGGGATTCAGTATGCTTGCCCAGACTGTGGTTCACCGATGGAAGACATCCGTTCTGGACGAGAACTAAAAATTGATCGCGTCGAATACGCGCAACCTGATGTAGTAGTTTTGGGCGGGCAAGATGCCCACCCCACATGATGCTTTATAGGGGCAGGCCAGAGCGATCGCTTTTCACTTTTTGAAGATATAGCAGTCGCCAAGGCAACTCTTGACTCTCGCCAAATACTGAAACTTTAACCAGTCAATCTTTTCCCTTCTACCTTCTGCCTTCTGCCTTCTGCCCTCTGCCCTTTGCTATAACTTCCATTCAAAACCCACCCTTAATTCCCAATTCCCAATTCCCAATTCCCCAACCATGCACCAAACCTTTGACGCCGCTCTCGGAATTAACTTACTGCATGCCAACCAAGCAGGAGCCGATCATAACCGCGCCCATTTTGATGAATGGGGCATTACTTGCCTCAACGTCATGAGCTCTCCTGGTGCGGGTAAAACTGTTCTCCTCGAACAGACCCTAGCCGCCCTCAGCAGTAAACTCAAGATTGCTGTCATTGAAGGCGATATGACCACTGAACTCGATGCCGATCGCCTTCGTCAATACGGCGTTCCTGTAATTGCCATCAACACCGGCCGCTCTTGCCACTTGGATTCCAAGATGGTTGCGGGGGGTATCCATCAACTAGAGCATCAGTACAATCCTTCTGAATTCGATCTGGTACTGGTGGAAAATGTTGGCAATTTGGTTTGTCCGGCTGAATTTGAAGTGGGTGAACACGCCAAAGTTGCATTGTTGAGCATAACGGAGGGAGAAGATAAGCCACTGAAATATCCAGTAATGTTTCAAGAAGCCGATTGCTTGCTGATTACCAAGATGGACTTAGCTCCTCATCTCGATATTGATGTGAATCGGATTGTGGCGAATGTGCGGCAAATGAATCCTGATGTCACGATTATTCCTGTTTCTGCGAAGACAGGTGAAGGGTTAGAGGCTTGGTTTGATTGGGTGTGTTCTCAAATCGAGCAAGAACCTATTCGGGAACAGCAGCTATCGACTATCCATTGAGCATGAAATCTCGGCATCAGGGGTGAAGATTATGCCAATCGGGATGGGTAGGGAGTCTGTTCGCGATCGCTCCCGAACAGACTTAAAATAATTCCGAATTCTCGATGAATTTCGCCCCGCTGCGCTAACACAATTCCGAATTGGGGTTCTCGCAACTTGACTGCTTCAAGCTTCTACTTAAGCTTGCTCCCAAAGTTGGCGCACCCGATCAGGGAGCCAGCCGCCAATTTCCTGAATCCGCTCTTCGGAAAGTTCATCTTTAGTGGCGGAAAATACAGCGGTAATAGCCTGTTCTCGATCAATCGTCCCTGGAAGTGCTCCTTCATTTGCAACTCGCGTGAGGAATAGATTGGAATCAATTCCAACCGGAGCCGGGCCTCTTAAAGGTTTACGGACTCGACTCAAAAAGCCCACGATGGGATTGGTATCTTTCCACAGATCAGCAACTTGCATCTGGAGTGCTTTCTCCTCGGTAGATACTGCTTCTTCATGCAGTTCTGCTGCAACGCGATCAGACGCTTCTGTAGTCATTAAATCGCGCATCACGCGGAACACAACTTCAGTAAAGTCTCTGGCGTCGTACAAATCTCCAAACCCAGCTTTAACCATCACCTTGTCCAGAAACGAGCGATGTTCCGAAGCAATGGCAGATCTAGCATCTTCAACTTCTGTGGGATCGACTTCTGGAATGTTTGTTCTGTATGTTTGGTCTGGCATTTTTTCTTGTGTTTCTTAAATGTTAGTTGAGCAATTATGCTTACGTTTGTAAGATCGCACAACTCAAAAACGTTTAGTATCACTCGGAAGTTCGAGATGCGATGCATCCAAAAGTTAGAGATTGAAAAAACTTATCATCAAAACTGCGGATTAGCGATCGCAAAGCCCTGCTGCTAACGCAGATCGCTCTATCCGCTACACCCCATATTTAACCCATCTATAAAAATCCTCCCCACACAAACCTAAGAGTTCGCATACAATCCCCTTACGAAAGATGTGCCATGAAACTCCGTAAAGCGAAGCTATTGCGTAAGGAATCACTCCTCTCGTCCATCCTTCTTTTCCTGGTAACATTGACGTTTACCATCGGTTGTACCAATCCTGCGGTCTACATCAAAACAACGAATGAAATGGATGCCGCCTCCTCTGCTGGTGTTGGTGCGGTTCGGTTAGGTTTCAGTGCGTGGCCCGGTTGGTTCCCTTGGCAAGTGGCACAAGACGAAGGAATATTTAAAGCGAACAAAGCTGTTGTAGACCTGAAGTGGTTTGATGGCTATCTAGAATCAATCAGTACCTTGACAGCAGGACAAATCGATGCAAATAGCCAAACCTTGGGCGATACCGTCAATTCTATAGCCGGGGGTGCAGACCAAGTCGTTGTGCTAGTCAACGACAACTCCACGGGTAATGATAAGGTGATTGTTCGCGAGGGAATTAACTCGGTTGCCGACTTAAAAGGGAAAAAAGTTGCCGCAGAGGAAGGTACCGTTGACCACTTTCTGCTCCTGTTAGGACTCAAAAAAGCAGGTATATCTCCACAAGACATTCAGTTTATCCCCTTAGAAACCGGTAAAGCCGCAGCCGCATTTGTTGGGGGGCAAGTTGATGCGGTAGCAGTGTTTGCCCCCTTCACCACTCAAGCATTGAAACGTCTGGGGAGTAAGGAACTTTTCAGTTCCAAAGATTTTCCGGGTGCAATTTCCGATCATTTGGTATTTACACGTAAGTTTGTCGAGCAAAACCCCGATAAAGTTCAAGCCGTTGTTGATTCCTGGTTTGCCACATTGGATTACATGAAACTTAATCAGGAAAAATCATACAAAACGATGGCAAAACGAGCGGGGGTTTCTGTTGCTGAATACAAGAACTATGCCGATGGCACTCGCCTCTTTTCCATCGAGGACAATCTCAAAGCCTTCCAACCGGGAAATAATATGACATCCTTACAGTTTGCCGCTCAAGAAATGAGCAAGTTTCTTACAGAAGTTGGTTTAGCTCAAACACAGCCTGATATCACTAGATTATTTGACGATCGCTTTGTCAAGACTTATGCCGAAAACGTTAAAAATCTTGAGTAATCAACATTTCCGTAATGACTAAGTAGGTGGGCATTAATATTTATCGTTGGGGCAAGGCAGAAGGCATAAGGAAAGAGGGTTTGACGCTCTTGACATTTATTGACATACCTACGTTTATTTATGCCCGACTACTTAATCAAGTATAAAATCCTGCTTAACAAACAATTCCTAATTCCCACTTCTTCCTTTACCGTTGGTGGAGTTCAGCTATGAGTCAAAACCCTGGATCGATTCGATCATTTATCCGACCCACAACACTAAAACCCACTGTCTTTTGGCAAATTGCTGAAGATATTCCCAAACCACTCAACACAGCATTAGTCATTACTTCTATTGGTGTTCCTTTGTTGCTATGGTGGTTAGTCACTACATTTGGCAACGTAGACCCCAAGTTTCTTCCCTCACCGGGTAAAGTCCTTGAAGCATTTGCACGGCTGTGGAGTACTCGTGAACTCCTCAAAGACACCGTGGCGAGTTTATGGCGGGTTGGTGTGGGGTTTTTGTGGGCGGCAATCTTTTCCATTCCGGTGGGAGTGCTGATGGGAAGTTTTGCCAGTCTTCGGGCATTACTCGAACCGATTTTCGGGTTGATGCGTTATATGCCGGCCCCTGCTTTTATTCCTCTTTTGATTTTATATCTAGGGATTGGAGAAGAACCGAAAATTACCCTCATCTTTATTGGAGTCTTTTTCTTCAACTCCTTAATGGTCATGGATACGGTGAAATTCGTATCTAAAGATTTGATTGAAGCCACCTATATATTAGGAGGAAATCGATGGCAAACTTTATTGCAGGTTATCTTTCCTCACGTCTTGCCTGGAATTATTGATGCTTGTCGAATTAATCTAGCAGCCGCATGGCAATTAGTAATTGTCTCGGAATTGATTGCAGCAACAGAAGGTTTAGGTCGTCGGATTAGTGTAGCGGGTCGATTTTTGAGAACAGATGAAATTTTTGTGGGATTAATTGTTATCGGCGTGATTGGATTAGCATTCGACCTGCTATTCCAGTATTTTCTGAGGGTTTCCTGTAAATGGGCCAGTCAAAAGCGATAAGTAGGTCGGCATAAATTTTCATTATGCTTAAGGGCTGTTATTGGTCATCAGTCATTAGTCATTGGTAAGAGTTTCCAATCTGTTTACCTCGTTTGACATAGTTCAGTTTAAATTAGGTGGGCATTAATATTTGTCGTTAAGGCAAGGCAGAGAAACTAAGGCAGAAGTAAGGAAGTTTTATGTCTTAACATTTATTGACATAACTGTGTTTATTTTTACCTACCTACTTACCTATTTAAGCTCTGCTCAATAGTTAAGGGAAATGTAGCAAATTTTACAGAACACTGCCCTCATAAATTGATAACCAATAAGCTATTCCCCATTAAATTTACAGACATTCAACAATCCGAATATTCACCAACTGGTATTTACCATTTGTGAATTTTGAATGGCTTACCTATTCTTGATTGAGAGGATTAACTCATGTATCTGCAAATCACTAACCTGCATAAACAGTTTGAAACAGAAGCAGGAACGTTAATTGTCCTAAAAGACATTAACATGACGATTGAGCAAGGGGAATTTATCTGTGCAGTAGGAGCATCAGGTTCGGGTAAATCCACCCTGCTGCGACAAATTGCTGGACTCGATACTCCCACAATGGGGGAAGTCAGAATTGATGGTAAGCCTGTAACCGGGCCCGGCCCCGATCGCGGAATGGTATTTCAGCACTACACCCTCTACCCTTGGATGACAGTACAGGAAAATACGGAATTTGGACTGAAGCTTCAGGGTGTACCGAAGAAGGTGCGGCGGGAACAAGCAAGTTACTACCTGAGTGTTGTGGGGTTGTCTCAGTTTGCTAAATCCTTACCCAAGGAACTATCAGGCGGGATGAAGCAACGGGCTGCGATCGCACGCGCCCTCGCCTCGGAACCTAAAGTCCTGCTGATGGACGAACCTTTCGGTGCACTCGATGTCCACACCAAAGAGTCGATGCACGAATTCATGCTCGACCTTTGGCAGCGCACCAATATTACAATCTTCATGATTACCCATGACGTAGAGGAAGCAGTATTCCTCTCCAATCGCATCTATGCCCTCGGTGCTCGTCCCGGTACTGTCAGGAAGGAAATGTCAATCAAATTGCCCCATCGTACCCATAGTGTGAAACGCCACTCTACATTCCACGACTACCGGGACGAACTGATGGATTTGCTCAGAAGACATGGACAGGAAGCTCTAGCGGCAGCTTAGGGTAGTACGGGTGCGATCGCTTTTTTTGGTTTTCTTATTGGAGAAGATAGGGAATTTTGGCACTCTCGGTTTCTGATTGAGATGTCTGCGATCAGAAGAGTTCCTAATCTTCACGGGGTAATTGCCACCGGATACCAAGTTGCATTTACACGTAGCACATTTATTTTCTGGAGCGTCCTCGCGTCTAGGCGTCTGGAGCTTCTGCCTCAACTACTACGCTTGAGTGCAACTCGGTAGGACGTTCTGCCTTACAGCACAAAGTACTCATCTTGGCAGTACCCATCAGGGGTACTGTCAAAGCTTGCTAGAGCTAGCAAACTAGATTTGTTAGTTAATCTGTCAATGGGCTGAAATCATTTACTTTCCAGAAGCATTGCTCATCAGCCTGAGGATGGACTCCTAGTTTCCTGCTGACCATACAGCAATTGTGGCAACAAGAAAACCGAAAAAGTGTGAGGAAATACGATGAAATTCAATTCAGGGTCAATGAACATTTGGAATCCTGAAGGAGTTGCACAAGCAGCTTTAATTACTCAAGATTATTTAACGACTTTTGCTGCCCAAGAAGATTTCAATTCCAGTCTAAAGCTAGCTTTCGGGAATCTCTTCAATCCTGAAAATATAGAGAACTTACGTCAAGAATGGGCGACGGGAAGTTTTGAATTACTTCCAACGGTTGAAATCCGCTCTACCGCAGAAATCAATGGTGCTAATGGCGCTTTTTCTAAAGACACTAATACGATTTATCTATCTCAAGAATATATTACTAATAATGCTACTCATCCTCAAGCGATCGCGAGTGTTTTATTAGAAGAAATCGGTCATTTTGTAGATGCACAAATTAATCTATCTGATGCGCCTGGAGATGAAGGCGCTATTTTTTCTGCACTAGTACGTGGAGAAACGCTGGATGAACAGCAGTTGCAGCAATTGAGAGCAGAGGATGATACAGCCACCGCCACCTTAGATAAGCAAGTCATTCAAATCGAGCAGGCAACAACTTATACAGGTAATAACCTGGGTGAGGTGATTACAGGTTTAGATGGGCTACTGGATACTCTCCAAGATGCCCTCGATAGCCAAGTGTTTAGCAACCAACTTCCGCTACTGGGCGATCAACTCAAAGACTCTTCCCAAAGTGCAGTACAATTCATCAAAAATTTCGAGGACGATATCCTTGATAAGCTGCATCAATCCCTTGATGGAGTAGAAAATAAGACACCCGAACTTATCCGGAAAGCTTTAGCAGATGCACTCGGTTCAACTGGGTTAGGTTTGCTCCAAGACTTAAATAATGATGGTCAAGTTAATAGCCAAGATATTCAAATTATTGAAACGGCTGATGATGTCAAGTTCAACTTAAAACTGAGCAAGTCAATTACTTCTTTTAATGCCTCGCTCGATACTGACATCGGCTTACCTGGGCTGGGTTTGAATGTTGATGGCAGCGCTAACGTTGGTCTGAGCTATGATTTCAACTTGAAGTTCGGTATCAACAGAGTCAACGGATTTTATATCGATACCTCAGCGACTGATGAACTTAAGGTTGGGTTGAACGCCTCGATTCAAAATCTAGATGCAACGGGCAATTTGGGATTTCTCCAACTCGATGTCACCAATAAGGGAACTCAATTTAATGGTTCTTTCGCGATTGATTTAAAAGATGCGGACAATCAACTCAGGTCCTCAGAAATACCATCAGTTAACTTTGGCAATCTGATTAACGCTAGATTAAATGGTGCTGCTGATGTCAATCTGAATTTAGTCACGAGCTTCAACGGCTCGACGGTGCTGCCATCCATTCGTTCTGATTTTAAACTTAACTGGGACTTCAACAATTCGATCGCCAATCCCAATCAAGCTCCAACCTTTGGGAGTAGACCGACAGTTGCCTTCAATAATGTCCAGTTAAATCTGGATTCATTTTTCAATAATTTTGCCGCTCCAATTCTGCAAAAAGTTCAGAAATTTACCGAACCGATTCAACCCATTGCCGATATTCTGACTACACCCATTGATATTGGAATCGCTGAGTTTAATTTGTTAGATATTGCTGAGGGACTGGGCAAGATTGACCAACAAGACCGCAATTACATCGAGTCAGCTGCCAAGATTATCAGCTTAGTTAACAGTATCCCGTTAGATAGCGACCTCTCACTCAACCTGGGTAGTTTCAATTTCGGGAGTGCAGATGTTCGGGCAACAGGATTTAACTTAGGAAATGTAAATCCTAGTATCACGGCATCCGCTCAAGCGCTTGTAGAGGGGAGTGAGAAAACATTCATTACCAATCTCAAGACGCTGCCCGGTGGTGGATTTAATCTCCCAATTTTGGACAATCCGAGTACAGTTTTCAATCTCCTGTTAGGGAAAGATGTTACTCTCTTTACCTACACAACCCCTCGTCTAGACTTCAACCTTGAATACAGTCAATTCTTCCCCATTTTTGGCCCTATCGGGGCAGAAATTAAAGGAGCCATTGGTGCAACGGTTGACAATATCGAGTTTGGCTACGATACCTATGGGCTAAAAGACTTCCTTGAAGGCAAGGATACACTGTTTGACGGCTTCTTTGTAAGTGATGTCAATGCCGCAGGAGTTGATGTCCCGGAAGTGACGCTCAATGCAAGCCTTGAAGCCTTCGCATCGTTGAATGTTGCGATCGCATCTGTTGGAGTAGGGGGTGGGATCTATGGCAATATTGGCTTTAACCTCAATGACCCCAACAAGGACGGCAAAATCCGACTTGAAGAATTTGATCAAATTATTCGGCAAAATCCTCTCGATTTATTTGACACCTCCGGCCAGTTATCGGCTGGCCTCAGTGCTTATGCCAAATTTGGGTTTGGTCCATTCTCCTACACTGAGCGCTTCGACAGTCCTAGAATCGTTCTGCTGAGTTACCCCAAAAGTGGGACACAACCACAACCTCTATTAGCGAAAGATTTGGGTGGCGGCATTCTCCAGCTCAACATGGGACCTAATGCAACCTCCCGCCTGCGAATCAACACCACAGATGGAGCAGAAGTCTTTACCGTTAAGCATCAGTCAGGCGTAGCTGGCAGCGAAACTGTTGTAATTTCCGCTTTTGATATTAGCCAAGAGTATAGCGATGTCAGCAAAATTGTTGCTGACGGTGGAGAGGAGAACGATGTTATTACTTTAACCGCAGATGTCCTAACCTCAGCAGAAATAGCAGGTGGCAGGGGTAACGATCTAATTACAGGCGGTAGCGGGAGCGATTCTCTAGACGGCGGCGCTGGTTTAGACAAACTTATTGGTGGTGCTGGGAACGATACCTTGTCTGGCGGTACCGAAGACGATTTCCTCGTCGGTGGCGCAGGTGCAGATGTTTTAGACGGCGGGGAAGGGTTTGATGTCGCTAGCTATGAGACAGCGACAACCAGCGTATCAATTAATCTGGCAACAGGAGCGACGACTGGCGATGCTGTAGGCGATGTATTTGTCTCGATTGAACAACTGGAGGGTTCCCATTACGCGGATAGCTTAGTTGGTGACGCTTCGGCCAATATCTTGTTGGGATTGAAGGGGGATGACTCTCTTCAGGGGGGTGAAGGGGATGATCTGTTGGTTGGTGGAGAAGGTGCCGATATCTTAGAGGGTGAAGCGGGAATCGACGCAGTTTCTTACAGTAGTTCTGCAATCGGTGTATCGGTCAATCTGGAAACAACTACAGCATCGGGTGGCGATGCTCAGGGGGATGTACTTCTGTCTATCGAACACTTAGAAGGTTCAGAACAAGCCGATACTCTAGTCGGTAACGATTTAGACAATATCCTCAGTGGGTTGGGGGGCAACGACTCTCTCGACGGCAGAGAGGGTGACGACCTCCTCAATGGAGGAGTAGGTGCAGATACCCTGAATGGGGGAGAAGGTATCGATACCGTCTCTTACATCACTTCAGCTACAGGAGTAAACGTTAATCTGTCAGCAGGCACAGCTTCTGGCGGACACGCTCAGGGAGATGTGTTAATCTCCATCGAGAATTTAGTAGGTTCGCAATTCACCGATACTCTCGTTGGCAGTATCGCAGACAATATTATCAACGCGGGCTTAGGTCTTAGTGACCAAGTCAATGGCGACAATGGCGAAGACTTGCTCATCATTGACTACTCAGTCAGGGATACAGGGACTGGCGTCATCAGTTCGGGTTCGTCCGCTTACAGGAACGTTTCCAGTACTAATAGCAGCACTCTTGACTACATCTCCTACACCAGTATCGAACGCTTCCAGTTTACAGGCACTTCTAAGAGCGATCGCTTTTTGACCAATAGCAGTGCTGATGGCACCGATACCTTGTTGGGTGGAGATGGGGATGACACCCTGACTAGCTATGGCGGCGATGACAGCCTTGATGGTGGCAATGGCAATGATAGCCTCGATGGGGGTCAAGGCAATGACATCATCAATGCAGGTGCAGGCAATGATACAGTCAAGGTTTTCTTGGGCGAGAACAGCATCGACCAACTCGATGGGGGCGCAGGAATTGACACCCTCTCGGCGGACTTGTCTCATCAAAGTGTCAACATTGTGCTCGATAGCACTAACCCTGTAAGCGAACTCAACTTTGCCAATGGAACTCGGATTGCCAACTTTGAGATGTTCCAAGATATTTACACTGGCAGTGGTAATGACCGACTGGTGCAACTAGGTCGCCTCAATAACGACTTCCGCACGGGTAGAGGCAATGACATCATCAATGCCGGATTGGGGGCTTCTGACCGGGTGGATGGCGGCAATGGTGAAGACTTGTTGATTCTGGATTACTCAGTTGAAGATACGGGAACAGGTATCACAGGTTCGGGTTCGTCTGCTTACAGACAAATATCTAGCACTAATGGCAACACCCTCGACTACATTTCCTACACCAGTATCGAACGTTTCCAGTTTACAGGTACTTCTAAGAGCGATCGCTTCAGTACCAATAGCAGTGCTGATGGCACCGATACCTTGTTGGGTGGAGATGGGGATGACACCCTGACTAGCTATGGCGGCGATGACAGCCTTGATGGTGGCAATGGCAATGATAGCCTCGATGGGGGTCAAGGCAATGACATCATCAATGCAGGTGCAGGCAATGATACAGTCAAGGTTTTCTTGGGCGAGAACAGCATCGACCAACTCGATGGGGGCGCAGGAATTGACACCCTCTCGGCGGACTTGTCTCATCAAAGTGTCAACATTGTGCTCGATAGCACTAACCCTGTAAGCGAACTCAACTTTGCCAATGGAACTCGGATTGCCAACTTTGAGATGTTCCAAGATATTTACACTGGCAGTGGTAATGACCGACTGGTGCAACTAGGTCGCCTCAATAACGACTTCCGCACGGGTAGAGGCAATGACATCATCAATGCCGGATTGGGGGCTTCTGACCGGGTGGATGGCGGCAATGGTGAAGACTTGTTGATTCTGGATTACTCAGTTGAAGATACGGGAACAGGTATCACAGGTTCGGGTTCGTCTGCTTACAGACAAATATCTAGCACTAATGGCAACACCCTCGACTACATTTCCTACACCAGTATCGAACGTTTCCAGTTTACAGGTACTTCTAAGAGCGATCGCTTTTTGACCAATAGCAGTGTCGATGGCGCAGATACCCTAAGCGGAGGTGACGGAGATGATACCCTCACTAGCTACGGCGGTAACGATAGCCTTGATGGCGGCAGTGGCAATGACACGCTTAACGGCGGCCAAGGGAATGACATTCTCATCGGCGATTTTGGCAATGACAATCTCACTGGAGGCGGCGGACGCGATCGCTTCCTATTGAGAGAGGGACAAGGAACCGACACGATCACTGACTTTGAAGATGGTTTGGATTCCTTGGGGTTAGCTGGTAGTCTGACGTTTGAGCAGCTAACGATTACCAGCAGCACCAACAATACCTTAATTAGTATTGCCAGCAGTGGTGAACTGATAGCAACTCTCACTGGAGTTCAATCCAACTTGATTACAGCAGCAGACTTTATGATTATCTAGCCAAGTTTTGCAAGCAGCTCATTAGGAATCAGGACTTACCTTTTATAGCAAAAGGCAGAAGGCTCCAAGGCAGAAGCTCAGGACTTACGCAAATTTACTGTTAAACCGCCATTTGTAGGGGCGATTCATGAATCGCCTCTACTATATATGGTATCCATGCGTAAGTCCTGAGCTTTTATGTTTATGACTGGTACTTGGTCGTTTGGGCCCTTCAAGCGGAAGTTCCCCCGTACAGATGAACTACAAAAGAGGAAAAAGCTTGAGTGACGGTACATAGAGTCATTCGCTTTCGGCAAAGCGTACCCATGTTTTTAATAATTTTTTAAGATTTTTGCGGCGAGATTTCTGGGACAATAGTAGCCATGTATATCGAACGAGTTCCTAACAGAAATTCTCCCCCCGCTGTCCTCCTACGCGAATCCTATCGTGAAGGGGGTAAAATTCGTAAAAGAACTTTAGCTAACCTTTCTAAATTACCTGATACCGTCGTTGATAACTTGAGAATTGTTCTCAAAGGCGGCGCAGCCATTGAAAATCTATCGGAATCTTTTTCTGTAGAAAGAAGTTTACCTCATGGTCATGTAGCGGCTGTTTTAGGAACAATCAAAAAGCTTTCTTTGCACAATCTAATTGCACCCGATAATTCGAGAAAACGCGCTCTAGTCTTGGCGATGATAGTGGCACGAATACTTGACCCTCGTTCCAAGTTAGCCACAGCTAGAGGATTGAACAGTGAAACGTGCTTTTCGTCGTTAAGTGGACTCTTGGGCTTAGAAAAAGCCGATGAAGATGAATTATATGAAGCGATGGATTGGCTGGTCTCAAGACAGGAATCAATAGAAAATGAGTTAGCAAAAATCCATCTGTCCGAAGGAGCCTTAGTTCTCTATGATGTGAGTTCAACTTACTTTGAAGGAACTCAATGCCCTCTAGCTAGATATGGCTATAATCGGGACAAAAAGAAAGGATTTTTACAGATTGTATTTGGCTTAATATGCGACAAGCGAGGCTGCCCCGTAGCGGTGGAAGTCTTTGAAGGAAATACCTCAGATACAACCACAATAACCGCTCAAATTGAGAAAGTGCGTCACCGTTTTGGCATACAACAGGTCGTTTGGGTTGGCGACCGAGGCATGATTACTAATACCCGGATTTTGGCAGAGTTTCAGCCCGTTGAGGGACTCGACTGGATTACAGCTCTCAGAGCTAGTCAAATTCGTAAACTGGTTGAACAAGAAGCTGTTCAACTCTCATTATTTGATGAGACTGACCTAGTAGAGTTCTCTTGTTCTAATTATCCAGGCGAACGGTTGATTGCTTGTCGTAACCCTTTTTTAGCCTCAGAGAAGGCTGTAACAAGAGAAGCTTTATTACAAGCAACAGAGAAGGAACTAGATAAGATTGTCATCGCAACTGTTCGAGAGAAACGTGCCCTGAAAGGAGCTGACCAGATTGGTCTGAGAGTGGGGCGCGTTCTTAATTCTAAAGGAGTGGGAAAATATTTTAATATTTCTATCACTGAGGAGAGTTTTTCTTACTCTAGAAATCAAGCCGCTATCACCAAAGACGCCGCCTTAGATGGAGTCTATATTATTCGCACCTCAGTCAATGCCCAAACTTTAGATGCGGCTCAAACAGTGAGAGCCTATAAGAGTCTTTCTCAAGTTGAACTGGCTTTCCGCAGTTATAAAACTGTCGATTTGAAAGTGCGTCCAATTTATCACCGTTTAGAACAGAGAGTCAAAGCTCATGTCTTCTTGTGTATGCTGGCTTATTATGTGGAGTGGCACATGAGGAAAGCTTTAGCCCCGCTTCTATTCGACGAGGAAAAAGTAACAGTTGAGCCGAGGGAAAAAAAATTAGTTGGGGCTCCATCTAAGCGGTCAAGAAAAGCCCGCGCTAAGGCAGCGACTAAAAAGACATCCGAAAAGTTACCTGTCCATAGCTTTCAGACTTTAATGGCTGATTTAGCGACGATTGTCAAAAATAAGTTTCAATCTAACGGTCTGGAGGCTTCTTTGACGTTTGAGAAAATTACTCAACCCACTCTCCTTCAACAAAAAGCTTTAGATTTGTTAGACGTTTCCTTAATTTGTACCCAGTAAGAAGCGAGAGAGATTCATCTCCAGCTTGCCCACTGCATAGGTTGTAGCCTTTTGTCAAAGGGGAACTTCCGTTCAAGAAAGTCCTAACCTTTATAGCGACAGGTATCAGCCGTTTGGATGAGCTGCAAATCAACAATTATGCTGAGAATCCCCCGCTATATTCACAAAATTAGTGGGGGATTATAGTTGTTGCCCTAAAGATTAGGGCTTTCTTCAACGGTCTAAACGACCCTATACCGAGTAATAAATATAATCGCCTTGGAGTTCTATGCCTTGGAGCCTTCTGCCTTCTGACTTGAAAGTGGGGTGT
>CBKWLJ010000114.1:0-21019 GCA_966675205.1 uncultured bacterium | reverse complement strand
CTGAGGCTCACAAAGACTGGGAGAAACGACCCGATAAATACAAAGGTGAGCCTCGTCTTACACCTCAAAAACATCAGCCCTAGACCTAGAGCCTCCTTGCAAACAGTCAACGTATGCTGGCAAACGTGTTAAGCGAGGTTTGTTTAAGTCTAGAGCCGGACTTGTAGTCAATGCGGACATCAATGGGAGCATCCAAATTATCCGCAAGTATCTCCCAGAGGCATTTACTGCCGAGGGAGTAGTGAGCTGTGCCGTGCAGCCTGTACTGGTTAATCCAGTGTGAAAGACTCAACCACAAGTTTCTTTAAGTTCAGTCTACACGGTAAAGTCTAATTTTTCCCAATGATGAGCAAGTGGTACAAGCTAGACTCAGTAGAGGTATTAGTTATTTTGACCTGAAAAATATTACTTTATCTCGTTTATTGTGTAAATATTTCGTTACTATATATTTATAGAACTTTACACGAGGGCTAACACCCATGCGCTACACCGATAACCAAGGGAAAAGCCTCAACCTCAATGATTGTATGACTGCTGATAGCTTCTTTATGCAGGCTGAAGTGTATATCAGCGAACCATTGGAAATGCATTTCAACCCACAAGGAGAGCTACAAGCCGGAAAGAAATCGAACTAAACACTAGCACATCGTAGTGATGGCAGTGAGTTGCTCCCCGCTGAAGTCCAAGCCAATACACGTCGCGATGGCAGTCAATTATTGAATGAGCCTCTCGCTGATGGCTACACAGTAGACGATGAGGGAATCACCAATAACTACGCCCTTGAACCTGCTATGTACTTGGCAGAATATCCCTCACCGAAACAGCAACAGCGTTATGCCTTACAGGGGGCAGTCGCTATCCTATTTGTTACCTTGACACTGTGGAGTGCATTGGCTGTCAGCTAGACCTAACAATAGCTAGGGATTTAGCTTCTTCTCAAGATATAGCAGTCGCCAAGGCGATTAGGACAAAGCCAAAGACTGAAACGTTGAGTAGTCAATCTTTTCCCTTGGAGCCTTGTACCCTCTGCCCTCTGCCTTTTGCTATATCTAGCGAGCATTACCCTCTCTACTTTTCGCCCTAAGTAGGCATAGGAGTCAGCACGTGAATCAGCCCATCGAATTATCTTTAGAGCAGCAATTTAGCATCAGGAGCTTTGCCGACCAAGTACAGCACATGTCCCGCGAACAAGCCCAAGAGTTTTTGCTCATGCTGTATCAGCAGATGATGATGAAAGAAGCGATGTACCTGCATTTTTTGAAGCAGGAGTGGAAACTAGACTCAGATGCGATCTCACTTTAGCCAGGACGTCAATAGGGAGGGGTTGTAGAGCCATAATTGATGGCGTTTAAATTCCACTGTGTCAAGTGGTGAAATACGTGGAATAACAGATGCGTAACACCTCCCGCCAGAAACACTGCCACTGATTTCCGGCAGATCCCCGACTTCAGCAATCATATTCATCCCCCCCAATAAGTTTCAACAAAGAAGTCGGGGATCTGATTTGTCTTTTCTCGATCGCTTTATTGTTTGTTCGCAAGGCAGAAATTCGAGGCAAGACCCTGCTAGCCTCAGGGCTTGATTACCTCCTCAACTAGCTCCCTGGCATCCCTATTGAGCCGAAGAAGTATTGTGGAGGCAACCCTCTATGTTTAGCAGCCTTACTGATTTAATCAATCCCACTAGCAGCGATTGGGGAGAGCGCTTACTCAACACCGTTGCCAGCCAAACAATCCGCTACCTATTTACTCAAAGCGAGTCAGTCGAAGTCTTTGTCCGCTGTTGTCCTTCCAATAAACTCTTGCAAGGCAGCATTGATAGCTTCAAAATGACGGGTCGTGGGCTTGTCATCCGTAATGATTTTAGGGCGGAAGAACTATCTTTTGAAACCGACGCCGTATCGATTGACTTCAGTAGCGTTTTGAGCGGCAAATTGGTTTTAAGGCAACCCACCCAAGCTGTTGCCCAAGTTATCCTTGCCGAAGCAGGCATCAACCACGCTTTTCAGGCTGAATTGGTGAAAAAGCGTTTGGTGAATCTCTCCCTGCCAGCCTTAAGCGACCTATCTGGCGCACAACTAATTTCCTTTGAAGGTCTCCAGCTACAGTTATTGCCCAACAATCGAGTGCAGATTTGGGCTAAAGCCGACCTAAGCAACGGCGAACTCGTACCGATTAGCCTGAGTGCAACCATCGGCATTGAGCGGCGGCGTCGCCTTGTTTTTTGTGACCCGAAGTTTGAAGCAGACACCGTACCAGAATCTCAACGAGACATCTCTCAATCCCTGAGCATCACATTGGCTCAAATTTTGGATCGGATGGTCGATCTGGAGCGATTCGATCTCGATGGCATCACGATGCGGCTCAACCGATTAGAAACCCAAGGTAAACACTTGATTTTCAGCGGCTACGCTCAGATTGATCGGATTCCTGCTAGCTCCTAATCTACCGGGATGGGTGGGGCTTTGTACCCCACTCACTTGACTCGGCTGCCTATCATCAGCTCCGGTTAAAGGACTCACAAGAGAGTCAATGTCCTAACCTAAGTGGCTACTGCTATACCTTTAACCCCCATGAATGTGGAGTCGCTTACTTAAATTTTGTATATTTTCAGCAGAAAATTTATAGCATAAAAAATTGCATTATTTCTATTATTAATAATAATTAAAGTTATAAGATGAGCTTTTTATTTTATGGTCAAGCGATCGCTCCAGGCATCACCAGCAGGGATTCAACAGGCTAGAAGATCGTTTGCCCGCAAAGGTTGGACTCAAGAAAACCTGGCTCTTGAAGTGAACCTCAAAACTCGTCAGCCTGTTTGGAGATTTTTCTCAGGTCGTCCGATAGAACACCGTACCTTTAAAGAAATTTGCTCCGTTTTGGAGTTGAATTGGCGGGAGATTGCGGAAAATCCGCCAGCAGAGGGGTCTGAACCCGAAGAACAGGCAATCCTAAATATTGATGTCTTAGTAAAACAGGTGCGATCGCAACGCTTTGACAAAATTCAAAACCAGTGCGGCACTTTGCAGCTATTAGATATCAGCCGTCCCGTTGGAATAGACGACATTTACATCGATGTCAATATTGTCGAGGAAATCGCAAGCCAACAGTGGTTAGAGATCGCTGATTTAAAAAGCCTTACCCCAGAAGAATTTGACCGCTTTGGCGTGGGTGCAGTTACCCAGAAACAAATATCAGGCATGAGAGCAGTTGAAACCCACTCTAAGCTCAGAGTGCTAGGCAAGCCAGGGTCTGGTAAAACTACTTTTTTGCAACATCTCGCCATTGAGTGCAACCAAGGCAAATTTGCGGCAAACCGGGTTCCCATTTTTATTACCTTAAGAGATTTTGCGGATGAGTCTAAAGAGGCAGGTCATAGCAGCTTATTAAATTACATTCGAGCAGAATTTCTCACATCTGGAATTTTAGACCCCTCCGTCATTGAAACCCTACTGCGTGAGGGTAGAGTCTTGCTGTTACTCGACGGGCTGGATGAAGTACTTGGAGCAGATAGCAACGCCGTCGTCAATGAAATCCGCAGATTCTCCGAGAACTATGAAAAGAATCTATTTGTCACTACCTGTCGAACAGCACGTCAAACGTTTACCCTCAGGCGCTTTACGGATGTCGAAATTGCTCCATTTACCCAAGAGCAAATTACTGCCTTTGCTCAGAAGTGGTTTGCCACATTGGCGAAAACGAATGCCGAGGATGAAGTCGATCCAGCCGTTGAGTTCATTGAGAAACTGGACTTGCCGGAAAACTTGCAATTCCGTAGACTCGCAATCACACCCTTGTTTCTGCATCTCGCCTGCTGGGTGTTCCGTCGCCAGGAAAAATTCCCAACCAAAAAAAGCGAGTTTTATAAGCAATGTCTAGACCTTCTCCTCATCAAATGGGATGAAACCAGGGGAATTGTTCGGGATGCAGTGTACCGTGGGTTTTTATTGCCCCAAAAGCTCAAGCTGCTGAGTCAAGTTGCAGCCGTGTCATTTGAGCAGGGGCATTACTTTCTTGAGCAACGCGCCATTGAGGGACACATTGGCGACTATATCCGCGATTTACCCAATGCTCCTACAGAGCCAGAGGAATTGCAACTCGATAGTGAAGTGGTGCTCAAAGCTATAGAGTTGCAACATGGTTTATTGATAGAACGAGTGCGGGGAATTTTCTCTTTCTCTTATTTGGCGTTTCAAGAATACTTCACTGCCCGAAAAATCGTTGCCAGTCATAATTTACAAGCCTTAGAAAAACCCCTAGAACGTCTGGTGAGTCACATCACTGAACCCCGTTGGCGCGAAATCTTTTTGTTGACGGCTGCCATGCTGCGGAGTGCAGACTCCCTGGTACAGTTAATGAAGCAACAAGTTGATGGGCTAGTTGCCCAAGACCCTTATCTCCAAGAGTTTTTAACCTGGGCGAGTCAAAAGTCCCAAGTTGTTCCTCCCCAGCCATCAGCAATTCGCGCTTTTTACGTTGCCCTTGCTCGGACTCCTCAGCTTGCTCCTCACGTTGCCCTTGCCTGTACTGTTGATCAAGGTGTTTTTCTGGATGCAGCCCTGAATGACTTGGTATTGCAGAGTGCTATTGACTCCAGCTCTGATTTTGCCCATGCCTATGCCTGTGCCGATGCCCTGAGTAATGCCCTCACCATTGTTCTGGATCTGGGGTTACAGCAGTCCCTACAACAACTCCAAGACCAACTCCCTGACCCCAAACGGGACAGAGAAAGGTTTCAGGAATGGTGGCAAACAAATCATGTCGCTTGGAGTGAGCGGTTAAGGGAAGCGATCGCGCTTCATCGAAATATTCAGCATCAGTGGCACTTCACCACCGAGCAGCAGCAAGTGTTGCAACGCTACTATAATGCCAATCAATTGCTAATCGATTGCCTCAATAGCAACTGTGAAGTAACAGGTGCTGTGCGCCAGGAGATTGAATCCGCCTTGTTGTTGCCGCAGAAAGAACTTGAGGAGAGGGAATGGCAGTAAAACTGTTAATTGTTCATGAGGCGCGATCTCTCCTCACGCTCATGTAAATGATTAATGAGTGGTTATTCTCTTTGCGATACTGATGCAACAAGCTTCAATGCTGGTTAAGTCTTGATGGAATTGAATCAAGATATTGTTACAATCTCAGGTATCTTAAAGCTGATTCTTTCCTGGTTTTAGTGTTCCGGCAATCTATGTCTAACGCTGCTTCTGACTGTCTTAAGCAAAATGCTGAAAAAATTATGCAAATGTGGGAGGAGCGGGCGCGGGATGAAGTTAGTGCATCAATGCATCAGGACTCTCTTGTCTTACAAGATTCGCTACCTCTGTACTTAAACCAGCTAGTAGATGAACTCTCAAATAGGATTGTCAGGACATCTGTCCGAATCGCGTCCGACGAAGTAGAAAGCACTCGGATTGGAAAGCAGCATGGGCATGAACGAGCTGGCTATGCTGACTACTCCATGAGTCAACTCATTTTCGAGTATCACATCCTCCGTCAAGTGATCTTTCAAGTTTTAGAGGAAGAAGCACCTTTAGAAGTGAGAGAACGAGACATCATTATCAACTCCATTGAGCAAGCCGTTAATGACGCTGCTACTCAATTCTCCCAGACGCTGCGAGATATTCAAGAGCTATTTATCGTGACATTAACTCACGATCTGAGAGGTCCGATTAATGTTGTGAAAATGGGAACTCAACTGATTCTGCGTCGGCTTGAACGAGGAGATACCCACGTTGATGTGGTAGCGAGGATGATCAGTTCGATCGATCGGCTGGATTCGATGATTCAAAATCTGCTCGATGCGAGTCGGCTGCGGGCAGGGCAGAGTTTAAAGCTTGAATTTGAAGAATTCTATTTAGACAGGCTAGTCCATGAGGTAGTGGAGGATTTGAGCTTCACTTATGGAGAACGGTTTGTTGTAAGCTGTGATTCTGATGTCAGGAGCTATTGCAGCCGTAAAGAAATGCGGCGGGTGATTGAAAACTTAGCCATTAACGCTGTGAAATATGGTACTCGTAGGACGCCGATTACACTCACACTCCAGCAAACTGAAACGCAGATAAGCCTGACCATCCATAATGAAGGCAATCCGATTGCCCCAGACGCTCAATCAATCCTATTTCAGCAATTTCGTCGAACCACCTCTGCTGAGGAGCAAACGGGATGGGGATTAGGATTATTTTTGGTAAAGAATATTATTGAAGCGCATCAAGGGACGATTGAAGTGGAAAGTGACGAGGGCAAGGGGACAAGCTTTATCGTTAAGTTGCCTAAATTTCCCTGTTAATCGCCATTTTCTAGAGGAAGAACTGTCAAATCCTGGGAGGGTGTTTTAACCATAACCGCCGCAGTTGGGGTAAACCTATGCTCATCCTACTGAAATCAAAGGAGGGCGATAGCTTTCCCCAATCGCGGTGCTTCACGTTACCTACTTATTGCAGGAGGGTGCGATTTTGTATAGATAAGTGTGTTACAGCCCGTCGGGAAAGGTAATAGCTCTACTGCATGGCACCAATTAGATAGTCGAAGTAAGCGCCAACTTCGCTAGCGTCTTCTGAGGACATCATTGAGGAAGTGACATCCTTCATCGCACGGATACTTTCAGCAACAGCCTCAATGGGAGTGCCGAGGGAGTTGTACATTTGCCGAACACCAATCACCCCAATCTCTTGAATTGGTGTAACATCACCAGCCACGACACTGTAGCTGATCAAGCGCAGGTAGTAATCCATGTCTCGCAGGCAAGTTGCTGTCATTTCCTCACCGTAGGCGTTACCACCCGGAGAGACAATGTCTCGGCGCTTTTGGAATAGCTGGTTTGCAGATTGTTTAACAATGCGTTCCCGACTTTGCGTTAGGGATTGAGCAAGGCGCAGACGGCGCTCACCACTCATGACAAAGCTCTTCATCTGCTCTAACTCCCCAGGGGTGGGATAGCGAACCTCTGCATCCGCGTTCACAATCAACTTCATGAGAATACTCATTAACAGACTCCTTCAAAAAATAAAATCAATGTTCTAGATGTGTTGTTTAAAACACTCAACCCTTGAGCTATCTACCGAACAAAGCCCAAGTTCATCAGTTCCTTGGGAGATGCCAGCACGTCAATTGCCACCAAGAAAATCTTGCCTTGAGGATTGAGCAAGAACCGCCATGCTAGGTTTATGCCAACACTGTCGCCAAACCAGGGAGTGTGCACTTTACCCGTCACTTTAATCTGGGTGAACTCTCCTTCTGCTGCCTCAGATATCCCCTGCTCTGGTCTCAGCTTGAGTCCGTAGCATTCTTCACGCATATACGCAAGGATGTTCTCCTGACCTACAATCGGTTCTTCAAAAGGGGGTTGCAAGGCACCATCTTCAGCAAATAAAGCTACAGCCGCCGGAAAGTCAAAGGCGTTCATATTCTCCATATAGCTCAACACTGTCAAGTTGTCGATGCCTTCAATTTTGACCTTAGTTCGAGATGCAAGTTCTGGAGGTGGAAACACAGGTTTTTTTACTTTTGGAGTACCGCAAGTTGGGGCATACCCCATGTTGACGACAATCTCCCGTAACACACTCAGTTGCTGTCCTCCTTCAAGCTGACGGATGGCTTGGAGTACATCGGATGCCTTCGCAGAAAGTTTATAGCCTTCTGGAATGGGAGCAACGATTTCCTGTTTCATCCACTCACTTAACTGATACCAAAAGCCCAACTTGACATTGATGCCGAAAGACGAATAGGTACGGCACAGCGGCGTGTCCGTCTGGTTAACCAAATCGCACATCACTTGCGCTTGCTCCAAAGCAGGCATCTGCTTGATTTGATTCAGGGTCTTTTCTGCGAAGATCATGTTAGCTGCCGACATAGCAGCGGGAGTGATTGTAGTTCCCATCTCAGTGTAGGCAAACCACAGTAAAGCTAACTGATCTTCAGCACTCAGTTGATTGAATGATTCAATCGTAGCTGGAACCATATCAGCAACTTGAGTGTTAGGAAAAATGGAGCGTGCAGACTCGATAGTAAATGGCATAATCAAAACTCCAAAATGGAATTACATTAATTTGTTGGTACTATTTCAAACGTTGGGTGACGAAGTGCATGGGAGTTTAACTTGGAACTGCTAGACCTAACTGATTTTCGAGATTTAGATCGCTATGTCTAAGACATTACCCAAAATGCGTTGCGCGATCGCATAAGTGGATTGTTGGCAAATCGCTAAACAGCTAAGCACAGCAAGGAACTCATCAAAATCTAGGGGTTTGGCAAACCACAAGTCAAAACCAGCCGAGAGAGCACGTTGTCGCATCTCTTTAGTTACATAAGCTGTCACAGCAAGGGCTAGCACCTCTTTTCCTCGCGCTGCTGTGAGTGCTCTCACTTGACGAATCAGGGCAAAGCCATCCTCCTTTGGCAAGGCAATTTCGCTCACGAGGATATCCGGTTGCCATCGCACAAATATTTTCAAAGCTTGCTGAACTAAAAACGCTGTTTGTAACTCTACGCCATAGGGTTGTAGCAGCAACATCATGACATCACAAGAATCAATATTGTTATCTACAACGAGTATTCGTAGCCCTTGGAGAGATGGAAGATTAGCCGACAATCTATGATCTAGAGACATAGCAGTTCCTATCGGGATTTCATGTGTGACGACTGCTAAAAAACGCTAACCTTATAGAGGCATTAATCCAAAGGTGGCTAATTTCTTTTTACTTTCCCTAAAAAATGCCAATGCGCTGCTTTATTTTTGGAATTATTGGGTTAACTACAACAGGAAAAGTCAGGAAAGTATCAAAGCTAAGTTATTGCAACGTGGGGCAGCAGATCTAGGGAGTCACTACCCCATAGATAGCCAATACTATCTATGCGTTTACTTACGTAGGAATCAACACTGTGTCAATGATGTGGATGACGCCGTTATCAGCATCAACATCCAGTGTTGAAACTGTAGCATCATTCACTTTTACACTTGATGATGCGTTAATTTTCACCTCTGAACCTTCAACTGTTTTGGCTGACTTTAGCTTAACTACGTCAGAGGCCATCACCTTGCCTGAGACAACATGATACGTCAGGATTTTCTTGAGCTTTGGAATGTCTTTAAGCAATGCATCTACAGTGCCGTCTGGAAGCTTAGCAAACGCCTCATCAGTAGGAGCAAAGACGGTGAATGGACCAGCGCCTTTGAGAGTATCTACTCATTTGGCAGCCTTGATTGCCGCAACCAGTGTGCTGAAGGAACCAGCTTTAACAGCAGTATCAACAATATCAGCCATGTATCTACCTAGTTTTGTGCAATCTGTTAACAACTTTTAGTATGACAGTTTGTTGGTAGAAATCATGTTTTACTAAGCGTTTGATTGACGTATAACTTGTATAGGTTGTACTGTAAATATTTAAATTGTTACAAAAATCTGAAAACTCAAATTATATTGCCTAAACTGGGGCTGTGCCGAGTTCTTCTCAACTGATCAGGGGTGTCGTTTACGCCTCACTCTCGCCTTCGATCTGCCGGGGGGCATTGTGGGTATGTTTCTTAAGGGTATCGGAGTGGAGCGCTATTTAGAGGCGAATTTAGTGGAGAGCTTGAAGCGCTTTCAATCCCTGATCGAACAAGAAGTACTCCGACAAGCAGTTAGATAGAATGCAATCGCTCCTACATCTGAAAACTTATCCTCTCAAGCTGATAGACTGCGAACCTTCATCCTATGAGCGGTTCGCTTTCGGAGTTCATCAGCTATCAATAAACTATTCATCATCTAATTTGCCAAGGCGATCTAAGCCAGCCAAGGGTTTCAGTTTCTAAATTATGCAAATTAAATGCGCGTTAGCTTATTAATGGTGGGCAGAGGAGCAGCATCAACCATTGCAAGGGAGATAGGGGGGCGGTCGCAAAGATTTTTTGTAGGGGTGCGACATAGATAGCTGAAGTACACACCAGAGAAATTCAATGGCTCAATTGCCTGTCAAAGCCTCGATAACGAGTCCCTTGATAAGTGAGTGTGCCTGTGTCACCTTCCACAAGCTGACCGTACTGTTCGCCTTCGACGCAAAATTCATGACGAGTGCTATCTCTAACTTCAAAAGTGCAGTAGTAGTAAGACGAACTGTTCTTAAACCCACTGACATAAGTTCGTTTGGCTACGACCCTAGCGGTAATCGATAATACAGGTTGCTGATTGTTGTATCGCCACTTTGTCAATTCCTTCCGTAGTCCAAGCAGAAAGATAACAACAAAGATAACAAAAAAAATACCCATGAATATTGGCACAATCGTAAACATGATGTCCGCATCTTCCCTGTGAATGGGATCGAAAACGGGCACCTCCTCGACACCTAGTCGCTCAAACACTCGGATATAGTCTTCTCCAGCCTCACGAGGCTCGCTTGTTGCCGCTGTTAACACAACAATTTTGGCTTTGGTACCCCCAGCACAGCGAACAAACTCTCGCAAGACTTTACAGTCTCTATCTTTGTCTTCTGCTCCACCAATGATGACTAATTGCCCTGGATTTCTTGTGGATTCCATAACAAAACCTCCTTTGGCATGGATGCGCGTCAACTCAGCTTCATCAAGAAACACCAGGTTCTCTTTTTTCTCTCAGCTCCAGGGAGTAGGGCTTCATGCTTGCAAGTCGCTAATAGATTGGTGTCTCTCAATGTATTCTACTTACCCGAAAACCGCTATATGTTCCAAGTAGTCTTCGGCGTAAGTTTACCCACTATTAAGCAGCCAGAGGATTGACTATTGGTTTTTCTGATAAATGCTTGAACATCTTGCGTTTTTCTCCCAATCGTTTTAAAGGTCGCCCAAGATAACTTTGCGGTTAGTGCCATTCGTCAAAATAGTCACGTCTGTGGGCGTGAAAGAATGCACGAATCTCCGACCTGCGGAATAGATGATGGGGCTGGTGTAACCTCCACTTTGTCCAGCCTCGCTTTCTAAACAGGAATTTCCCGATGGCAGTGGCTACAGCGCCAGTAAACTTCTCCCAAACGCACATGACGGAGTAAAACGTATGAACAGTCAGGGCAAAGATGCTTACTCATCACCGATTGGCTAATTGTTGTTGATATACCCAATTGGCTGAGACTGGTTAATAAAGCTTTATTAGTCATATATTTCACCGAATTTTAATTAAATCCTTAATCATTATTAGTATTGCATCCTGCTGTTGAAGATTATGTATATTCCAGTGTTTGATAGCGTATAACTTGTATAATTTGTACTAAAACTTTTCAACTATTGATAATAAATCTGAAACGCATTACTCAATCTTATGGCTCCAAGAGTACAATAGAACTAGGAGTGAACAAAAAAATATATTCTTTCAGAGCTAGATAAAAAAAGAGAAAAAGCAGACAATAATTTCAGTTTTATAATACTCAATTCTTAAATATATAACTTTGTAAGAAATGAGCAATTACCTAGTAAATTAGAGCTGTATATTCAGTTGCAGCCTTGGTTAATATTTCCTAGTTTTTACAGAGATTTGGGCGATCTAAAACAATAATAAAAAGGAGAAAAAATGCCTAGACTTATAGGAAAACGCTCTAATAATGGAGCAAATATTGCCGTTTTAATCATTCTTGCTGCCATCGTTGGGATATTCCTCGAATATCTGGGCGCGATCGATATCGTTCCTGGTTTTGGTCGAGAGGCATACTACTTTCAGCTACAAGGTCAGCCAACCAACGAACAGAACACTGGACAAACCCATCAATAAGAACTGCGAGGAATCGAGAAATGCGTAAAGGTAGTGATGTTATCGATAAAGTGGTTGTTACCTACGACACGGGCAAGAAAATTGAGCGAATTCTAGATTTGATTTTTGATCAGGAACGCAATCAACTTTTGGGTTTCTTGGTTGAAGAGAAGGGACTCTTTCGAGATGCCAAAGTGATTCCCTTGAAAGAGGTGCAGGCGATCGGGTTAGATGCGATCGTGGTTCACTCAAAAGAATCTGTGGCCGAAGCACATCATATTCCTGCGATCGCAGAAATTCTGCAACATAACAATGTACTTAAAAAAACAAAAATCCTGACCACTGCGGGACTCAACCTGGGTGAACTGGTCGATTTGTTCTTCGACGAGCAAAGCGGACTGGTGGAAGGATACGAAGTCTCCGGTGGTGTGTTTGCCGATGCTTATTCCGGGCGATTGTTCGTTCCCGCTCCCGAAACCCTGAAAATTGGTTACGATGTCGCCTTTGTCCCTCCAGAAACGGCTCAGATGATGGCAGAACAAGTCGGTGGCATTCACGGAGCCATTCAAGCAACTGGAGATAGATGGCAAGACTCGGCTGAGATTGCTAACAGCAGACTGCGAGCCGCCGCTCAAAACATGAATGAGCAACTGCACAGCTCAGTAGAAACTGTGAACCGCAGCCTACAAGAAGCAAGCCAGTATGCAGGTGAGCAACTGCAAGCCGCAACCGATGTCACCAGCAGTAAGCTACAAGGCTTTAATCGAGATGCGGTTGCTTCGCTGACGAACAATCTGGTTGAGCCGACAGAACAAAAAGTCTATGTAATTGGCAAGCATGTCGAGCAGGATGTACTGACTCCAGACGGTAGCGTACTGTTAGTTCAGGGGCAGGAAGTAACGCTAGATGATGCGGAAGCTGCTGAGCGCATGGGCATCCTCAGTGAACTCTATCGAACAACAGCCGGCAGCCTAACTGCAAACATCAGCCGTAATTTTCAAACTGCAATGGAATCGACTAGCGATCGAATTCAGGCTGCGACTCAAAGTAACCCTGCTAACCTACATCACTCGGTTGATGAGCTGACAGCACATGTGGGTATCGAGCAGGCAAGAGGGCGACGAGTTTTACAAACAGTGCGAACTGATGATGGTTTAATTATTGCGGCATCGGGTCAGATTGTGTTTGAACCCGTCCTCGATCGCGCCCGAACTTACGGGAAAGAGGCTCAATTACTGAATGCCGTGGGTTTAACCCTGGCAACAGCAGTCCGTTCTACCGCAAGTAACACCTGGTTAGAAACCAAAGTTCAACTACAGGATCAGGCAAGCGTTGCCCAAGAGAACCTCAATACTTTCTGGCAAAGCTTGCAAGAGCAGGTAGAAAAATTACGAGGACATAGCTTGCAGGCAATCAGAAAGCAACTAATTGAACAAGCGCTGGGGCGTCCAGTCACCCGTGTCATTCTTGACACTAAAGACAACGTGATTCTCAATGTGGGTGAACTGATTACGCACCGCGCCATCCAACAGGCAACAGAGAACGGAGTCCTGAATATCTTACTGAATTCGGTCTACTTCAAAAAGCCAGAAATCTCTCTTCAGGAGTTGCGTGCTCCAGAACACGGAACAGCAGCTTTGGAGTACCACGAAAATGGGCGAGTTCAATCTGAATCTCAATCAGTCTCACTGAACTAGCGCGAAGCATCCAAGTATGCCTGACGCTTCGCTACTTAAACTGCGGTTAATTTGTCTATTAACTAATGATGTGAAAGTAGAAAGTCTAGATAGCTTGATTACTATCTAGACCTTCTTTGAAGAATGACTTGTTAGTCAAGATTAAAATCAGCTTCACTCAAGTCAGCATTACCTAAGTAGGCTCCACTCAAGTCAGCTTCATTTAGCTTGGTCTCTTTTAAGTAGGCTCCACTCAAGTCAGTCCCCCTAAGGTCGGCTCCCCTGAGGTCTGCCTGATGTAAGTCAGCTCCACTCAAATCAGCTCCACCTAAGTTGGCTCCCCTGAGGTCAGCTCCACTCAAGTCAGCGTCAGTCAAGTTAGCTCCACTCAGGTCGGCATGAGTGAGGTCTGCATGAGTAAGGCACCCTTCAATTAAATCTACAGCAGTTAGTTTTGCCTGATTCAGCTTGGCTTGATTCAAATTAGCCTGAGTCAGATGTGCCTCAGTCAGATTTGTTCCCCTTAAGTCAGCTCGAATCAGGTCTGCTCCAATCAAATGTGCCCCAATCAAATGTGCATTAGTTAGACACACCTGAATCAGGTTTACTCTACTGAAATCTCGTTCTCCTGCTGCATATCGACTCAAAAGTTCTTGATCATCCATATCATTAATATCTCCCCATGTGTTGATTGCAAGTTTAGCCCTGAACTGTCATATTTGCTTGGAACGGGAAGGGCAACAAATCGCCCAATAAAATTCACTTCTTTAACTTATTTTTTTATTATAGCTTCCGATAAATAAAAAAAATAAATTCAATCAGGTTCAAACAATAGAATTGAAGATATAATTAATATATAAACAGCGACAACGCTACTCGTTGCGAGGCAACCAATATGGATGCCAATGAAGTATTAAATCGATATGCAGCCGGGGAAAGAAATTTTAGGGAGGCAGACTGGAGAGGCATAAGCTTAATTGAAGCAAATTTGAGAGGGGTAGATCTGACTGGGGCAAATTTGAGTAACTCAGACTTGAGTGGCTCAGATCTAAGCAATGCCAATCTCAACTGGGTCAGCATGAGAGGAGCAAATCTAAGCGGAACCACTCTGAGAGGGACAAAAATGCCTGATGGGAGAATGCACAACGACTACTTAAATTCTGCCCATTAATTGGGTTAATACCTAAGAAGAATCCGTAGCCCAAATAACAAGCGGATTCTTTTCTTTTTAGCTATTTAGCAAAATAATTTTATTTCTATTGAAGCTGTAGTTCTAAGTCCCTTAATGTTGCTATTCAGGTATAGAGTTATTGCCAACGGGAAAGTAGGTATTAGGCAGGAAAATAGCTACCTGTAAATATTGGTGCGTTTTTAAATAGACAGATAATTTTCTCATTAATTAAATTATTCACACATACTTGTTAAGTTTATTGCAAGGTAAGCTCTCTGGATGCCTATGACGCCAGATGCCCTTTCCAGGCAATCAAGTAGCAAGATGGGATCACACCTGGTAAATAGCTATGCAGAACGTTCTGGACTACTACGAACTTTTGGGAGTAGAAAGACATACTTCTATTGACGAGATTAAGAAAGTTTATCGGAGACTGGCACGGCAGTATCACCCAGATTTAAATCCGAGAAACAAAGCGGCAGAGGAGAAATTCAAGGAAATCAGTGAGGCTTACCAAGTCCTCTCTAACCCCAATAGTCGGGCGCAATATAACCAATTCGGTTGGGACTTGAACCTCGACGAATTTCAGGAAAGGTCAACTGGGCAATTGCCTAGTCAGCAGGAACCTTGGGACAATTGTGACAGCGGTGATTACATCTCAACAGATGCAGTCGATTTCAGCCCGTTCACCTACTTCAATAGCTTTTTTGATCGACTAGTGGGGTTGGGTTGTAGTAGAAATCAAGGCAGTGGCTCAACAGCGTCTGCTTCAAGTAGAAGCAATAATTTTCGCCCCGGCACCACGAAAACCAGCTACGTAGTTACTTCTCGTACTCGTCACCGAGATGTAAACGAGCGACTGACAATTTCTCTATCCGAAGCTTATTTGGGGGGGTATGAGCGAATTCGTTTGTCAGATGGGCGATCGCTTGAACTCAATATGCCTGCTGCAATAGTAACTGGCCAGCGCATCTACTTCAAAGGTCTAGGCTTGGGCGGCGGTGATTTGTACCTGAAAATTACGGTCGAACCCCATCCTTTCTGGCATTTAGAAGGAATTGATATTCACTGCCAACTGCCGATTACTCCCAGTGAGGCAGTGTTAGGGGGATTCGTAGAAGTGGCAACCCTCAAGGGTCGCGTGAGAATGAGCCTGCCGCCAGGAGTAAAATTAGGTCAACACCTACGCCTCGCAAATCTTGGCTACCCCGACGGCAACGGTGGACACGGGGACATGGTGGTTGAGCTTCAAATTGTGGTTCCTAGAACTCCTAGTAGTCAGGAACGTGAAGTCTACGAACAGTTGCGGCGATCGCGAAACTTTCACCCCCCGTGCTGATTTGCCTGTCCTAGAGGAGGTTTAAAGTAATATTAGAAACTGCTTTTACATCTGGAGAGCAATCTAGCCGTTGCTCTACACGCGCGGAAAAACAGTAATACTCCAACTTTTAAACCGATATGCAGCAAGGAATGGTGATTTTCAATGAATAACAAAACCAAAATCGTCAAAGAAACCTTTGGAAATCCTGATCAAGATGGCTACTACAGTGGGGCTTATATCTTCTGTGACGGCACAGCCGAGTTTGTTTGTGGATACCAAGCCCCTACTGGTGAGAGCAACGGTAGTGAAGAATACTACAACGTAATGCCAGCGACCCCTCAACAGGTCTATGCCAGATATGGGAAACTTGAAGAGGGTCTTTGAGTAGCAATCGATACGGAGAGTGTTAGGCCCGACTATCTTGCCTTTGACAAATGTATGGGGGTATGAACTGACTTTTCAAGAAATAGTTAATTTATTATTGCTTCTATAACTTACCAACTTACAGATGGAGTAGGTCTTGCACTTAGCGTCCTAACCGCTGTGGCAGTTGCTATATACTTACCCAAGAAATATGTTGCAATGCCCTACTGTGTCACTCCTGGTTGTCTCGCTCCTCAAAACCCTGACTCCGCTCGATTTTGTCTTAGTTGCGGTTCCAAGTTATGGCTGAAGGAGCGATACCGTGCGATTCAACCGATTGGTTGCGGTGGATTTGGCAAAACGTTTTTAGCAGTAGATGAAGATATTCCTTCCAAACCCCGTTGTGTGATTAAGCAACTCTACCTGCAAAGTGTAAGCAGTCTGGTGTCCAAAAAAGCTGCTGAACTGTTTCGACAGGAAGCCGTGCGATTAGATGAACTAGGCAAACATCCCCAAATTCCGACTTTACTGGCGCATTTTGAACAAAATCGGCAGCTTTATCTCGTTCAAGAGTGGATTGCAGGACAAAGTCTTCAGCAAGAATTGGATAGCAAAGGTGCATACAGCGAAACAGAGATTTGGACATTATTGCAAGATTTGTTGCCAGTTCTGCAATATATCCATTCCCATCAGGTGATTCATCGGGATATCAAACCCGCCAACATTATGCGCCGCACTTCTCCCTCCCCTGTCTCCTCAAGAACAAATGGACTTTCTTCTACTCCCTCCTTATTAAGAGGGGTTGGGGGAGTAAAGGAGGGTGCTGTAACTGGGGGAGTGGAGAAAGAGGGAAGTTTAGTTTTGATTGATTTTGGTGTTGCTAAGTTGATTACCGAGACAGCGCTGCTGCACACTGGCACGATTATCGGTAGTCCCGAATATATGCCACCCGAACAACTCAAGGGAAAAGCGTTTCCAGCAAGTGACCTTTATAGTTTAGGTGTTACCTGCATTCACCTGCTGACTGAGGTACCCCCGTTAGAGATGTTTGATGCGATTAATGGCTGTTGGGTATGGCGGGACTTCTTGCCACCAGAGAGACAGGTGAGCGATCGCTTGGGTAAAATTCTTGATAAGTTATTGCAAAATACTATCAAAGATCGCTATCAATCGGCGGATGATGTTTTGCAAGATATCAACGCTACATCAGGTACACCCGCGACCTATTTTAAACGAACTAGTAGTCATAGTTTAATTTCAAAAGCAGGGGTTGACTATACTAAACTTCGGGATTTATTAGCTAGAAAAAAATGGAAAGAGGCTGACCAACAAACCTGGGATGCTCTGTGTCAAGCTATAGGAATGCGATCGGGTTACTACCTGAAAAATGGCGATATTGAGAGATTACCCTGTGAAGACTTGTGGCTCATTGACAAGCTTTGGGCGAAGTACAGTAATAATCGCTTTGGTTTTAGCGTCCAGAAGTCCATTTATGAAGACGTAGGACAAGATTATCCGAATTTTTGCGCTCGCGTTGGTTGGCCGATTCACAACCCTCCTAATCTCGACTCGGTATTGAAATTCAACTTGAGAGCACCGATGGGGCATTTGCCCTCACGTCGCTGGATTGGTGGCTACTACTGGTGGCGTCACGCTAGTGTTTTAGCTCAGAAACTGGAACAATGCGGAATTAATTAGTCATTACTCATTGGTCATTATTTACCAATTTTCCCAGTACACAGCGGTAAAACTTCCCCACCAGTTTCTCAGAATTCGGGAAAAGCTTGAGTGTTTCACATCTCATTCTTGGGTTATAGACCTTCATTAGTGAATTCTACCTAATGAGACAGGATGGCATGAGTTCCTATGCTTAAGCTAGAAAAGTGAAAATTCGCACTATTTCCAAACTTCTTCCAAGCCTTTAATTCAGAAGACTTAAAAGCACTTAATCCACCTTAAAATTCAGGAGAATTCAACTCATGTTTTTTCACAAAAAACTGGTCATGCATCCCGTAAATGTTGATGAGCCAAATCCTCGTTTTGCTCAACTGCTTTTAGAGCAGTTTGGAGGAGCGACAGGAGAACTCACCGCCGCTTTACAGTACTGGGTGCAGTCGTTTCATTGTGAAAATCCCGGTATCCGGGATATGCTTCAAGATATTGCGATCGAAGAATTTAGCCATTTAGAAGTCGTTGGTAGACTGATTGAAAATCATACTAAAAATACCGATCAAACAGAAGCTTACAGAAGTACACTGTTTGCCCTACGTGGTGTTGGGCCTCATTTCTTAGACGCTCAAGGAAATGCTTGGAGCGCCAAATACATCAATGAAGGGGGCGATATTGTCCGCGATTTACGGGCAGATATTGGAGCAGAAGCCGGAGCACGTCAGACTTACGAAGAGCTGATTAAGATGGCACCAGATCAAGGCACAAAAGATGCGCTCGTTTTTCTGTTAACTCGTGAGATTTCTCACACCCAGATGTTTATGAAGGCGCTGGAGTCACTGGGTAAGCTAACTGACCCCTTCTTTGGCAATATTCAACCGGATGAAACGGTCAATCTTTACTTCAACTTGTCGAGTAATGGCAAGGAAAATGGCATGACTCCCAGTACCCATGGTTCCGATGATCGTGGACCGTGGAATACGGAGCCGACATTTGAGTATATTGCCAATCCCTTAGAGAAGATGAAGCAATAGTTGAACTCTCAGTTACCGCATAGAGAGAAGAAACAGTCAGGGAAGAAAACCTTCCCTGATTTTCTTATTTACTTGGGATTAAATCTCAATTAGAAACAAATGATACAGAATTGTTAAGATCGAAGCGATACGATTCCCAAGCAAGCCAATAGAAATTGTTAAATATAGCCTTGTCACTGTCATCGGCTTATCTATTAACCACTCACGGAAGTCGCGACCCGCGCCCTCAGCAAGCTATGGAACAACTAGCTGAGCGGGTACGCTCTGTGTTGAGAACGCAGGAGGCAATTGGGAAGCAGCTTCTTGATACCCGTCAGGGAGCATCAATCAGAATGCACGATTGGTCTTTCCGAGAGGATCATGGCTGGCAAGGGGATGAGGTTCAATCACTAGCTAAAGTAACAACGGTGGTAAACAATGTTGGGTATCCTTTAGTGGGAACAGCGACTTTAGAGTTGGCTGATATTCCATTACATGAGCAAATCCGACAATTTGCTAGCGTGGCTTTAGCCGATGGCTGCAACCAGCTACAGGTGTTGCCTTTATTTTTGCTGCCAGGAGTGCATGTGAGGGAAGATATCCCGACAGAAGTGGCACTGGCGCAAGAAAGTTTAGGGAAAGCTGTAACGATCGCACAGCGACCTCACCTCGGTGATCATCCCGGATTGGGACGATTGCTAGCGATGCAGTGGGCAACGGTAAACGCTGACGCCAAAATTTTATTATCTCATGGCAGCCGTCGTACAGGTGGGAATGAGCCTGTGGAGGGAACAGCCAAACAATTAGGGGCTGTGGCAGCGTATTGGTCAGTGCCACCGTCCTTGGAGGAGCAAGTTCAACATTTGGCGCTTACAGGTCACAGGCGAATTGCGATTGTGCCTTACTTCCTATTTTCAGGTGGAATTACTGATGCGATCGCTCGCCGTGTGACCGAACTGCAAGTCCAGTTCCCCAACCTGCAACTCAGTTTGGGTGAACCGATTGGCGCAAGTGCCGAATTAGCAACATTAATTGTGGATTTGATTAAGCAATGAACCACGGAGTCATAGAACCAGGGAGGAAGCACTGCTTGGGTAAGGTGTATCTTGTAGGGGCAGGCCCAGGAGACCCCGGATTGATGACGCTTAAAGGGAAAGGGCTTTTAGAATGTGCTGATGTGGTCGTCTATGATGCCCTCGTCAGTCCCCAAATTTTAGCGATGATCAATCCCTTGGCCGAAAAAATTGATGCCGGTAAGCGGATGGGTCGTCACTCGAAGTTGCAGGACGAAACAACGCAGCTATTAATTGAAAAGGCACAAACGCAAGCAATTGTCGTGCGACTCAAAGGGGGAGACCCGTTTATCTTTGGTCGCGGGGGTGAAGAGATGCAAGATTTAGTGGCCGCTGGGGTACCGGTGGAAGTGGTGCCAGGGATAACCTCCGGAATTGCTGCACCCGCTTATGCAGGGATTCCGTTGACTCACCGCGCTTATAGTTCTTCGGTTACGTTTGTCACTGGTCATGAGGCAGCCGGAAAGTATCGACCTCAAGTGAATTGGAGTGCGATCGCACATGGCTCGGAAACCATTGTAATTTACATGGGCGTTCACAACTTGCCCCATATTGTCACCGAACTATGCAATGCGGGACTAAGTGAAGATACCCCTGTAGCCTTGATTCGATGGGGGACGCGCCCGGAACAGGAAGAATTATTTGGTACTTTAGGAACGATTGTTGCCGCTGTTGAGGAACACAAGTTTGAGGCTCCTGCGATCGCGGTTATTGGAAATGTAGTACAATTGCACAACATTTTATCAGCGGCTGCTTAAATTACAAAAAACTAAAAATCTAGCTCAAGCCTCCGTCTTAGTGAGGCTTTGTTTGTTGTTACAGGGTAATCTTCTTGGGAGAAGCAGTAAGATAAGGGGGGTGCGGTCAAAAACAGTTGGTGAGCATGGAAGCAAACATTTTTCCTTCTCTGGAGCATCCCCACGTCAGTCTCAACCAACTATTCATGACCACAACCAAATAGGGGCAGGAGACTGACTCAGCCATGATCGATCAGGTTTTAAATCATCGTTATCGCATTGTCAGAGTTTTAGGGTCAGGGACTTCGGGA
>CBKWLJ010000113.1:0-21084 GCA_966675205.1 uncultured bacterium | reverse complement strand
CCTCAAGCGGGGCTTCGTTAAAATCAGTATTGCTCTAGGTAAAGGGAAAAAGCTCCATGACAAGCGCGAAAGCCTGAAAGAGCGTCAAGATAAACGAGATATGGCAAGAGCGATGAAGCGTTATTAAGGGGGTGAAGGTTGAACGAAATTATGAATTGTGAATTATGAATTATGAAAAAGTCTCAATACAAGACTGTTAAAGTTCTTTGGCAAAGTTGGGTTGGCCCAAGTGAGTGTAGAGATACTCTACCGGAATGCCTCCACAAATTTCTTTCCTAACCCTAAATTATGAAAAATTCATAATTTATAATTCATCATTCATAATTCCCTCTAATCTTCAACCTCAGAACCTCGAAGTTTTGGTGTATTCGCTTTCACAGGAGTATAGAAACTGGCAATAATTGCAATTGTCAGCCACCAGAGGGTATTCACTTGAGGACGATACCAAACGGTATCGACCAAACCATGAGCAAGCATACCGAACATAGTAGCGATCGCTGCTAGCAGAAAAAATCCATCGCGATTTGCCAATGTCCGCAGACGGTTTAATTGCTCAAGTCCCTGGTTAACTGTAACAATCAGCAGCCAGAGGAAGCAGGAAAAGCCAATCAAACCTGTTTCTACAGCCACTTCCAACAAGATGGAATAGGCACTCAACGCACTGAAGCGAGGACGCATGTAGAGGGGATAGATTTTATTGAAAGCATCGTTTCCAGGGCCAATGCCGATGATGGGGCGATCGCGAATCATCTCAATGACGGCCGACCAAACATTCATCCGGAAGTTGTTACTACTATCTTCCCGACCCACAAATATACTAGCAACGCGATCGCGCACGGGTTCTACAAACATTACCGCCAGAAGAATCACCGTAGCCGAACCCCCTAACACAACTGGCATGGCTAAAGTCCGCCACTTGGGAGGTAATTGCACACTATACCAGTACGCTAGCAGAACCAAGAAGACAAAAAGACAAACCACAAAGCCAATCCACCCCCCCCGACTAAAGGTGACGATTAGACAGGCAGAATTCACGACAAACGCAGTGACAGCCAAGGCTTTGGGCAGCCAACCCTGCCAAGCAAAAATCGCGGCTAAACTTAAACTCACTGCCGGAATGAGATAGCCAGCGAGTAAGTTAGGATTGCCGAGATAACTATAAACCCTTGTCAGTTTTGCCGATGTTGAGGTGGGATCGACCCAAGTGGCTAGTGCATCCGCCCCGAAAAACCACTGCCTGAGTCCGTAGACACTAACAATCAGTGAAACTAAGAGAACCAGAGTAATCAGCCAAGATCGGAAACGAGGCGATCGTAATATCCGTGCCATTAAGGCAAAAAATAGCAAATAAAGCGTTAACTTGACTAATCCCTGAGCTGCCGCCACCTTGACTGGGGAAAGGGCTGTTGCCACTATAGCAATGCCCCAATATAACAACACGACCAAATGAATTGGCGTTACTCGTAGAGACAATCCTTGCTGTTGACCCCTTTGGGGGTATACTGTCTCATCCGATAAAGTCAGCAATACCCAAAAAGCTGCACCCGCAAATAACAAGATACCGACTAAGGCATTCGATACAAAAGGTGCTAAAGCAAATACTAAAGCCACTAATAACGCTCCAATGGGTTCTGCCCACTGTAGGAGCAAGCTACCCCGACGCCAGGACTGTAGCAATCCCACTAGCTGATACAAATAGCTAGCACCTCGCCACTGGTATAGCTGTAAGTTGGATAGAGTAAGCTGTTGCCAAACTGAGTTCATAAACAAGGGATTAACAGGTAGGGATTAGAATCGCGCTCAACAAGCCGAATTAAACACTCAAAAAGAATTCAATCTTTAATTCTGAAGCTTGTATCCCGATTCCGGACTCTAGACTACAACCTTTCATTGCCTCCCTCCAACTGAGGCAGACTGATAATATACCGATGCCCTGATTCTATGGAGCCTTCGACAGAAATAGTGCCTTTATGTAACTGGGCCAAATAGCAGCTTAGTAGTAAGCCAAGATTCTCACGGGAGTTATGCTTGTCTGTTGCCTTGCCGGGTTCAGAGTATAACGTTAGGGCGATCGCAAGAGAGGAGCTTGAAAGGGCTTGACGAGTAGACGAGGGACAAGAATTCGTAGGCCATTCATGGCTTTCGGACTCATAATTATCCGATGCAGTCTCTAGAGAATTAGAAACAGCAGCCACTGCTGATGAGGATATAGGCACTTCGGCAATTCCCTCGTATACCTGAGATAAACTTTCTCCTAGCCAAAGGTGAGAAACCCAAATGGCAATATTGAGTTGATCGATTTTACGAGAAGCATGAATGCGAATTTCACTCCCCGCTTCAGCAGAATGAAGCACACTATAGACCAAGTAGTACAAAATTTGTCGTACCTTATCTTTATCCAACAACCAGAGGCGACTTCCAGGCTCAACTGATAAACGAATTTGTTGTTGTTTAGCTTGAGCGGTCTCTAAAAGGCTATTAATTGCTTGTTGGCAAAGCATTTCGATATCTATAGAAGTTAGCTGGAGTTGTTCTCCAACTTCGTCCAAAATACTGAGATCGATAATTTCATCGACTAAAGCTACTAGATGCTGACCACTGCGATAAATAATTTCTAGGTATTCTTTTTGTTTACTTGTGAGAGGACCATAAACTTGACGACTCAGTACGCTAGTCATCCCCATGACAGATGTTAAGGGCGTTCGTAGTTCCTGCGTCAACTGAGTCAGTAACTTGACTTTAAGGGAGTTAGTAGAGTTAAGGCAATCAGAATCCTCAGTTGGCTCATCTTGTAGGGTTTGTTTGGATTTAGATTCCCAGGTTGGTGAATACTGGTGCGCTGCTGGTAACTTAGGGCGTGAGTGAATCAAGCCGATATCTTCTTGTTGCAAAAACAGGTTACGCTCAAATTCACTTAGACTCCAACGTGCTGTAATGGCTAGCAACTCAATTTCTTTGTTGCTAAAAGAGCGCGGTTCCCAATCCATTACCGCTAGTGTGCCTAAACAATGTCCATCTCCAGTTAATAGGGGTGCACCTAAGTAAGCTCGGATGCCGTAATGCCCAACCAGCAAGCTACTAGCAAACATGGGGTTTGTTGCTGTATCGTGAATAGCTAAAACCTGATGGCTGTCTACCACATAGCTGCAAAAGCTTTCATTGCGGGGCAGCAGACGTGATTGTGCTAGCTGATTCATTAGCCCAACTCTAGATAAACCCACTGCTGATTTGATGTGTAAGTGAGTGGGTGTCATGACACCCAAAATACAAATCGGTGCATCCAAAAGTCGAGCAGCCGTTTGAGCCGCTTCGTCAAATACTGCCACTGTTCCTGTTTCAAGCAGACCGCGCTCATTAAGAGCGACAAGCCTCTGTTGTTCACGTGCCGTTGGTGTCAAGCCATCCAGACGGCAAAAAATTCTAGTTTCCGGATTTACCATTACAACCCATACCTCTATACATCGTTGCTTCGATCGCAGCTTTCAGGTTTCCTGAGTGTGACCCCCCATACATAAAGTTCCCGTATGAGGTTCAAAACAAACAGGTGGAGGTATGGAGGAAATTATGAATTGTGAATTATGAATTATGAAACGGTTTCCATTCGAGACGGTTAGAATTCTCCTCCAAAATTGACCTGACCCAAGTTGGGGCACCAACAAGGAGAGCGAGTGGCAAGATTTCTGGTGGAATATCTCTACAAATTTATTTCCTAACCGTGAATTATAAAAAATTCATAATTCAGCATTCATAATTCAGCATTTAACAACCCTCTAACTTTCAACCCTTCACTGTCCAAGCTGGGTGAGAGAGTAAAGAGGCAAAGACTCGAACACCTCGCAGTTGGTTGGAAAGCGGTAAATGACCTTTCGGTGCACTGAGATTCCAGGTAAACTCATTCGGATAACGAGTCCAGTTATTTCCACTCTTCCAGCCAATTGTTGGCCAAAGCTTGTCCCAGTTTTTGCCTAAAGCAAGCCAGAGTTCGCGCTGAACGGAAAATCCAAATTTACCCTGAGAGTGAATGAGCCACAAATTATTGATCGTTTGTAGGTCGGTAATCGGGAAATTTTCGACTTCAGAAAAGTAAAGCCATTTTCTTTGTACGGCGGCGGTTCCAGCTAACTCACAGAGTTTTTCCAAAGTCAGACGGTCTGCGGTCAGAAAGTCGGCACGAGCAAGTTGTTGCTGCAAGGGGAGATAGTCAATACCCACATCAGAACGTAGAGGCACGATTCCAGTGGGAAAATGGGCTTGAAGAAAAGCGTTTGTGGTTGGTGTATCTGCTTGATACAGGACTTGATAGATCAGACCTGTGGTGAGGTTGACAGGAATGGACTGTTGCTCCTTTAAAAAATCCATGAGTACTTCTAAACCGTCAGTACCTAAGCTGACCAATTCAGGAATAATCTGGAGCTGTTTTTTTTCAGCACTAGACTGAAGCTGGAGCTTGAGATCAGCAAGGGGTTGGGAATTTTCTGTTACTGAGGCAGTTGTTTGGTCTGTCATGAAGCGATTTGGAGAGAGGTGGCAGCAATGTATTAATTGTGCGGGTATAGTGGCAGCCACAACAAAAAGTCTGATCATCTCGCACCAAAAAAGTCAGGTAGGCCAAACTTTTAAGGGCATGCTTTGTGACGGCGCAGTCACTTTCCTAACCCAGCGCTATGAATTCACCGATTTAGCACATCAAACGTCAAAAACGATTTTTTGGGTCTGTTTAGTTGTTACTGTTGCTTTCTTTACAAAGGATACGGTCAATGAGTGCTGTAGTGGAAGTGGGAATTTCCACTTTCACAAACTCTATTTGCCCCCCATAGGATTGAACAATCGGGGCTTCTGGTAGGGTGGCAAGGCTGTAGTCACCTCCTTTTACGTAAATATTGGGCTGTAGTACTTGAATTAAACCCGTGGCTGTGGTTTCAGAAAAAATGATGACGCCATCTACAGGTTTAAGGTTAGCGAGCATTTCTGCTCGCTGGGTTTCGGGCACGAGGGGTCGGGAGGGTAATCCTGGTTTGTTGGGCTTGAGCGTTTTTACGGAACGATCGCTATTTAACCCCACAATTAGCGATCGCCCTAAAGATTTGGCAACCTTTAAATACCGCACATGACCCACGTGTAGTAGGTCAAAGCAGCCATTCGTAAACACCAGTGGTCGCCACTGCTCAGGGGCAAAAGCGATCGCTTTTTGCAGTTCACTCAAACTGTAAATTCCTGAAAGCATCTTCAGGTTTGGCGTTAGAGCTTCAAATTGACAAGGCTGACACTATAAATTAAAGCGGGTAATCTGGCTGTTTTAACGCTCTAACTCTTAATCCTCACCTCCTTGGCTTGATTGTTGTTACTCATCACTGGGGGGTTGGTACCCCTGTTCGTAGGCAAAGCGAATCAGTTGAGCTCGATTCTCTAGCCCTAGTTTATTGAGGATACTACTTAAATGAGTCTGAACGGTGCGGGGACTGATAAATAAGCGATCGCTGATTTGTTTGTTGGTTAATCCCTGAATCACTTCCCAAAAGACTCGTTCTTCTGCGGGGGTCAACGGCAAGGGACTCGGCGGTGCTGCCGCTTCAGCACTCACTCCTGTTGTTTCTGATGTTTCCGGTAGGGAGGCTTGGCTCAAAGACTGCATCGAACGTGAGCTTGCCATCTGCATCAGTCGGACAATCTCCGAATGGATGCGGCGGGTTCGCTCTAGCTGCGCCTCAATTTTAGCGACCAACTCTCTTGGATCAACGGGTTTAGTTAAATAATCATCTGCTCCGATTTCGTGGCCGTAAATGCGGTCTTCGAGTTCTCCTTTACCCGACAAAAAGATAAAGGGCATCAGTTGTCCGGAAGGAGTAGAGCGCAAGCGGCGACAAAATTCCAGCCCGTCCATCTCCGGCATCATCACATCAGAAACCACCAAATCGGGTGGATTTTTCGCAAAAGCTGCTAAAGCTTCAGATCCAGAACCAAATTGTTCTACTTGGTAGCCCCGATTTTCCAGATAGCGCGTCAGGACCGTTCGCATCGTTCTATCGTCATCAACGATTAAAATCCTTTTCATTGTTTTTCTGGAGCCACCTTTTCTTCCAGATCAGCAGTTTTCTGAAGAGTTAATCTATTTCCCTTCCCTATAGCGCTGGAGACTTGAGGGGGGTACCAAAGTAAGCAGGACATCATAATATCTGTATTACCTAAATTCGAGCTAAGCATATAGACATTGCCTGAAGGTGAAGCGACCCTCAGGTCACAGTCAAGTTGAATCAGACTTTCGGCCGTAGGTCGAATTCAGATCTGTGTGTTTGACTTGAAATCATAGGCGGCATTAGGTTTGTGTAACTGGCTGGTAGTACTCCAGACTAAGGGAACAGAGGCATCTGTAATTTGATGTGTTCTCCTTTATACCCTAGCCTTGGTGAACTTTAAGGAGTACGGGAAAGTTAACACTTTTTTCACTGGAGTCAAGAACCTGATGGAATAGCTTTTCCCTGAGTTCTAGGTGCATCGGCTATTTGCTACAAAGAACGTGTGATCTGGGCTCAGGAAGAGAATTGCCCTGTGACCCAATGCGATCGCACTTTTCATTCGCTACCGTACACCACCCACTAGCTAGCGGACGGTAATGTAGCGAGTATCACTTAAGGAGGGTTAGAACACCCTACTACAGCATAATGGCTCATTCTAGACACGGCTAAATACTGTACCCATTCAAGCCTTGGCTTTGACTACCCTGGTCACTGATTGTTTTAGACCATACCGCCTTTGGATGTCCATTTCTCAGGGATAAAAGGAGTAACGCCAAAGGCGGGGAAATTTTTGTAAAAATTAGCGTTGGCTACATAAAAATTAATACTTTGAACATGAAGTATAGTCACCAGCAATGCTAGCTTCTTACGAAGCCTTTACCTAGATCCGCTCAAGGGATCGGGTAAGAATGCCTGCATAGGCACTGCCGACGCTAACTCGACTCGAATAAACTGCTCTATGTACGAGAAAATAACGCCCCCAGGTACCGGTTCTCGCATTACTTTCAAAGATGGCGAACCTATCGTTCCCGATAATCCGATTATTCCCTTCATTCGCGGTGACGGCACGGGCGTCGATATTTGGCCTGCTGCCCAAAAAGTCTTTGATGCGGCTGTTCAGGCTGCCTACACAGATAAGCGAAAAATTAGCTGGTTTAAAATTTACGCGGGTGATGAAGCCTGTGAGAAGTACGGAACTTACCAGTATTTACCCCAAGACACGCTGCAAGCGATTCAAGAATACGGCATTGCCATCAAAGGACCGTTAACTACCCCAGTCGGAGGGGGAATTCGCTCCCTTAATGTTGCCCTACGACAAATTAATGACCTCTACGCTTGTGTGCGCCCCTGCAAGTATTACCCTGGAACGCCCTCTCCTCACAAAAATCCTGAGAAACTTGATGTCATTGTTTACCGGGAAAACACCGAAGACATCTATTTGGGAATTGAGTGGCGTCAAGGAAGCGACATTGCGGACAAGCTGATTACGTTGCTCAATAATGAGTTGATTCCAGCCACACCCGAACATGGGAAAAAGCAAATACCCCTTGACTCTGGAATTGGTATTAAACCCATCAGTAAAACAGGCTCTCAGCGTCTGGTGCGCCGCGCCATCCGTCATGCCCTCCGGCTGCCCAAAGCTAAACAGCAGGTGACTTTGGTACATAAAGGCAACATCATGAAGTACACCGAGGGTGCCTTCCGGGATTGGGGCTATGAACTAGCGACTACTGAGTTTCGCAATGAGTGTGTCACGGAAAGAGAATCGTGGATTCTCAGCAACAAAGAGCGAAATCCGGATATTACCCTGGAAGAGAATGCTCGTCAGATTGACCCAGGTTACGATGCCCTAACACCGGAAAAACAAGCTGAAATCGTCCGGGAAGTGGAATCCGTCCTCAATGCCATCTGGAACACTCATGGCAACGGTCAGTGGAAAGATAAAGTGATGGTGAATGACCGGATTGCCGACAGCATTTTCCAGCAAATTCAGACTCGCCCTGATGAGTACTCGATTCTCGCTACGATGAATTTAAATGGTGATTATCTCTACGATGCGGCGGCTGCCGTTGTGGGTGGGTTAGGCATGGGGCCAGGAGCCAATATTGGCGACAATTGTGCGATTTTTGAAGCGACGCACGGTACAGCCCCCAAGCACGCGGGATTAGACCGAATCAACCCTGGTTCAGTTATCCTGTCAGGTGTGATGATGTTGGAGTTTATGGGTTGGCAAGAAGCGGCTGATCTGATCAAAAAGGGAATTGGAGATGCGATCGCTAATCGCGAAGTCACCTACGACTTAGCCCGGATGATGACTCCACCGGTTGAGCCACCCTTGAAGTGTTCGGAGTTTGCTGAAGCGATCATCAAACACTTCAAATAACACTGAAGGATTAGACGGGTAGGGTGGGCAACCCTTATAGAGGTGGAAAAGCTTAATTTATCCTTCCTAACTTTGCCCACTCTACAGTTACACTTTGCTGTGATTCCATTTAGGGAAAATGTTAACCTGCTGCTTTGACTAACAGTAATCCTCCTGCTGTTAAACCGAAAATATTAGGCAACCAAGCGGCTAAAACGGGAGAGAGAACATTAGATAGTCCTAAAGCATCAGCAATAAACAATAACAAGTAATACGAAAAAATAATAACAATGCTAATCCCAAAACTGGTTGCTCTTCCCGTGCGTTGAGGTCGAGTCCCTAGAACTGAACCAATCAAGCCAAAGACCAAACAAATAAACGGAAAAGCAAGTTTTTGTTGAATTCGTAAATCAAGTCTGCGAAGTTTCTTGGTATCACCACTAACTCGTACAACTTCCTGATAATCCTTAATTTGAGCAATATTCATTTCAGCCGAATCACGGTCTTTTCCAGCCAACTCAATCGGGGCTCTGGGAAGTTTTAGTTGTTGATTTTCAAATCGTACAATATTGCGATAAGAAGCATCAGGAGAGATGATATAAATAGTGCCATTGAAGAAATCCCAGGTATTTTCAGCAGGATTCCAAATCGCTGATTCAGCCGTTACAATTTGGTTTAGATTTTGCTGAGACCAATCTAAGATAGTCAACCCTTTCATGCGATTTCCATCAAATTGATTGGCGTAGAATAAGCGCTTTAGTCCTCTGATTTTAGTGCCATCGGGCTGAGTGATTTCTCCATATTCAGGATAGAAAATATTATTTTCTTGAAATTTTGGCTTTTCCTCATTCAACGCTTTTTCCATAGTGGTGGTTGCTTGTTGATTCGCAGCAGGAACCACTAATTCATTCAGTAAAAAGGTCATACCCGTAACCACCAAACTCAACACCACCGCAGGTGCAACAAATCGGTAGACGCTAACACCACAACTACGCAAAGCGATCAACTCGCTATCACTACTAAAACGCGAGTACGTAATCATCGCTGCTAGGAGGGTGGACATGGGCAACGAATAAGACACAAATAAAGGCAACTTCAACAGCAGCACTTTCATCGCAATCTCTATAGGAAGTCCCGATTCGGTTATTTTTCGTACCAAATCGAATAGGCTACCAATCGCGACGAGCGTTGAGGAGAAGGCACCAACCCCGAATAAAAATGGTGGTATGAGTTCGGTCATAATGTACCGATCCATAACCGATAAGCTAGGGATTAGGAAAAGGTAAAACGGAGATTTATCGAATTTCATCGCAGTCAGCCGTGATTTGTTGGAAGGTTGTTCCTTGTTTGTTATGGGTGGTTTGCTAATAGCCTCTAACCAACAATTAATAACCAACAGCCCAAGTCGTCAAATTCCATAGGGTCGAGGATAGGGCTTGAGTAGGGTTTTAGCTTGATAGATGTGAAGGACTTCTGTAATTGCACCGCCTCGCCGAATAGGCACCATTCCAATTTCTTCCAAACTCTTGAAGTATTGTTGATAGCGCTCTGTTAAATCTTTTTTTTGATGAAAGCGATCAAGAGTAATATACAGGGCATCCTTTCCTATCCATTGATCGGGTTTTGACCAAAAGGCAAAGCCTCGCATATCCGGACTAAAGCAAGTAACGGGAGTGTGAGATAGAGGAATCAACGCCATTCCAATCTGTCCTGCGATGTAATAACCATTGGTGAAGATAAAGCTCGATTCCTGTAAAGCTTTATTGAGGTAAGGAGATTCGGCAAAACCTTGCCGTAGTTGTTGAATATCAATCAGTTCTGTAGAAGGGTCATCTTGTGCCTGCCAGAACCCCCCTAGTAGAGCATATCGACTTCCCGTTTGTAGTGTTCCAGTGGCCACATGAAGTAGGGCGATGAGTAAAGCCGTACCGACGACTATTCCTGAACCGTTGAGCCATCGTTTCACCCATCGTCGCGAGTACTGCTGCCAAATAACAGCTTGTTGTCCGAGTAGCAATATGAGTCCCCAGAATCCTGGCATCGGCCAAGTGGGCAAAATTTGTTGATAGGCTCCCATCAAGGTAAAGCCTACAGTTAAGGGTAGGGATACCCACAAAATTAACAACTGCTTTTGCAGAAACTCTTCCTCCTCGATTAAGGGTTTCTTAGAAAAAAGTTGCTTGATTTGAGCCTGAACTGAGCGCCAACTCACCCACCACAAAGCTAATCCGAAGGTGGGAAACAAGTAAGCAACCCCAACTAAAAAAACCAGGACGACTTTCAGAAGGTCAAAGTCATTTTTGGGTACTCCGCGATTGAGTTGAAAACCAAAGGATACCCAATCGTGCTGTATATTCCAGAACCAAATTGGGAAGATAGTGAGGATAAATAAGGCAAAACTTAGTGCTGTCCAAGGGGATAGCAGTGCACGGCGATAGCGGGAACTCGTTAAACAAAATCCAACGAGTCCGAAGCCTAGAACAAAACCGTGATACTTGCCGAGACAGGCTAATCCAACCAGAATTCCTAGGAGGGCTAAGCGATAACTGGGGTGGTATTGCTCCGGTTCAAAATTTGAATGCTGAGTATTAGAATCACAACCCGATGCTGTCGGCTTCCATAGGGAATGGCGAAAGAATTCATGGGCGGCGCAGTACAAACTGGCTGTCCAGAAAAATATGAGGGGCCCGTCAGGAAGAGTAAGCGTACCAAAGCCAATTTGGAAAATGGGAATAATGGTAGCGATCGCTAAACTAATTCTGGCAGCTTGTGTACAGAACAGATGAGCGCTGGTTAGATACAGGAGTATCAAACTCCCCGTATAGACAATTAACGCTCCTAACCGAATCGTAAACTGAGATACCTCTCCCGTCAGCCAGGGGCCAATTCCTGTCATGAGTGCCACTAAAACTGGATGATCGAAATAACTCCAGTCCAGATGGATGCTGTAGATATAGTAATACGCTTCATCAAAGCCAGGGTAAAGCCAGAAGGCAACCAAGCTGCGGAAAAGCAGTCCCCCAAGCAGTAAAAAAAGTACTGACTGATTGGCTTTGTCGGCCAACCATTTCTGAAGCATCCGCATTAGAGTTCCTTTTCCCTCGATACACGGACTAACTGATAAATCCCAGCCTGACTGATTTGTTGATACTGGTTGGGTTTCAATCCAGTTTGTTCTAGAGCTTTTTGTCGGGCTATCACTAGTACAGAGCCAGTATTGGATTGTTGTTCAAGGTTCTGGAGTGCGGGAATTGCCTTTGAGAGGCTATGCAAAAACGTTACCTGCTGTTGGGTATAAAAAACCAGACTGGGCTTTTCAAATCCGTCTGTAATCATCACAATTTTTTCGTCGGGGGCTTGTACCTGAATTGCAGACTCTGCCATCTGACGCAATGGCAGTTGACGTTCAAGATCGACTACGCCGAGGGCAGGAACGATGACGAACATGACAAAGGCGACAAAGCCCAAAAAGTTAACTCCCCAGAACAAATAGGCTTGACGGCGCACGAGAAGCACTGTTCCTGCGATCGCACTTGTGCCCCAGATAGCTGCTCCTATCAGGTTTAAATTGGCTTGGCTAATTCGCAATCCTAAATTCGGCATCGTCGGGTCATCATCAAGCCACTGAGGACACAAAAAACACGCTAGTGCTAGTATCACAAACAGTAAAATACTCAAGATGCTAATAAACTTGAGCCTACCGTTGCTTTGTTTAAAAAGTTGTCCTTGAACAATTTGATCACTCCACCAAAGCGCCACCAAAATCGCTGCTGCTGGCATCAAAGGTAGGGTATAGCTGAAATATTTGGTAATGGCGGTAGTGAAAAAGCCCAAAACAATCAGAAACCAAAATAGGGCAAATAGGCCAAGATGGGTGTGGCGGGGTGATTGCTGCCAACGTTGTCGCTGAAAAACTTTAATGTGGGCGCTAGCGGCGGGAAGTGCAAACGACCAAGGAGCAAAGCCAACGAAAACAATCAAAATGTGAAAGTACCAAGGACCACTATGCTCATTGACAACACTTGTAAATCGTTCAAAATTGTGGTACCCAAAAAATGAGTTAATATAAGCTTCGCCATTTTGCAATGTTACCAAGATGTACCAAGGCACGGTAATGGCAAGAAAGATGACAGCACCCCGGACTAAGCGCATTTCTCCTAAAACTTGCTTAAGTTTGCCGACATAAAGGAGAAATGCTCCGATAATTAACCCTGGTAGCACAACACCCACAGGCCCTTTAGTTAACACCGCTAAAGCACTCAGGATGTAAAAAGCCAGATACCAACGTTCCTGCACTTTCTGTTGTTTGGGTTGAGCATAGCCCAGAAAAAATGCTAGGAGCGTGCCTCCGAAACACAAATTCAGCAACATATCGGAGTAGCCAGTGCGCCCAAAGAACAACGTGAGGGTATTTAATGCCACCATTGCCGCGCCTAAGCTAGCAACTAACCAAGATTGCCATTGGGAAGAGGACGCGGAATGTGTTGCTGAAAATTTCTCGGTGCTTCCCACTTTTGGTACTTCCACATCAAAGGAAGCGTCGTTGTATCTCTTTTCTGGAGTGTTTTCTTCCCAGTTTTTTGTAGGACGACCAAAATATCGTAAGGTGTAGAAGCAAAAACCACTTAGTGCCAATCCTGCGATCGCAGAAGGCAGTCGAGCAGCAAATTCATTGACACCAAAAGTGAGAAAAGCAAGAGCTTGACTCCAATAAATCAGAGGCGGCTTATCAAACCGAGTTACCCCGTTGAAGTAGGGAGTAATCCAATCGCCTGTTACCGTCATCTGTCGAGATGCTTCTACAAACAGGGGTTCTGTCTCATCCAGTAACCCAGTGCTACCCAAGTTCCAAAAGAAAGCCAGCCAGCCAATCAAAAGTATCCACAAAATTGACAACACCCAAGAGGTGGCTGGATGACGCTCCCCAATCTTCAAACTTTGTGTAATCAGGCGATTAAAACTTAATTTCATGGAGTCTTTGATACATCGATAGGAAGTCTTCACTCGTCCAAAAATAAACCACTAGGCACTGGAGATAACTCATTCAGACCAAAGTTTATGGTTCACTCGCCTCAGCCCACAATTTTCCCAAGGCTAAAGATAGCATGGGTAGGACTGAAGCATTCCTCAATTTAGGGAAGGCTTGGGCGGCATTTTCCCTATTTTTGATTGCTGCCCTTACCCTTGAGGACATTGATTGGCAAGTTGGCTTTCTAGCACTACGACATTTCCTAGCGTTTAGGGTTCCTGAATCACAAATGCGATCGCTGTATAGCTGGGACGGGCAGGATGGCCATCCCACAAGAAATAGGTTGAATATTAATTGGACAATTAAATGCAGAAGAAATTAGCGAATCCGTTAGCAGCGAAATAGTCTTTTTAACGCAAAGGGCACGGAGGTTTTCGCAAAGGGACGTAGAGTTTGTGGAGCGAGTTTTTAGTTAATTGTTATTGAATTGGAAAGTCTGGGGGATGCTTGTAAAGACTATCTTTGAAATTCATCTCCTAGATAGTACTGCCGCACTAAGGGGTTGTTGTAAAGTTCTTCGGTGCTGCCGGATGCGAGGATTTGTCCATCCCTCATAATGTATGCGCGATCGGTAATGGCGAGGGTTTCTCGGACGTTGTGGTCGGTAATCAAAATGCCCATTTGGCGATCGCGTAATCCGGCTACAATCTTTTGAATCTCTGCCACAGCAATGGGGTCAACTCCAGCAAATGGCTCATCTAAAAACAAAAACTTAGGCCCTTCTGTACCTGCTGCTAACGCTCTTGCTAACTCGGTTCGCCGCCGTTCTCCTCCAGAAACTTGATTGCCCTTTGTATGGGCTACTTTCTCTAAACGAAACTCTCGTAACAGGTTACGCAGACGCAATCGCCACTCGTGACGGGGTACATCCGTCTGCTCTAACACGAGTTTAATATTGTCCTGAACACTGAGGTGACGGAAAATGCTGGCTTCTTGGGCGAGATACCCAATTCCTAAGTGTGCTCGTTTGTTAATCGGCAGGCTAGTAATGTCTTGGTTCTCTAGCCAAACTGTACCCTGGTTGGGTTTTTCTAAACCTGTTGCGATGTAGAAGGTTGTCGTTTTCCCGGCACCGTTGGGCCCAAGCAAGCCAACAATCTCCCCTTGCGCCACTGAAAGGTTGACACGTTTTACAATTGCCCGATTTCCATAAGACTTATGAATATTGTCTAGTACGATTTTCAATGAGGCCACCTCTTAAAGGTTGAAAGTTATTAGGTTAATGGGTTAGCAAGGAAGGCTGATTGTGTAGAGCGCGTCAATTATAACTTTCGATCTTCAACCTCCCTTTTGGTTTCTCCTGCTGGAGTACAACTTTCAACGTTCTAACCTTCATTCAACCTTGTCACTGTCCGAGGGCTGGCTTGCTGACCGGTGTTTTAAAGGTTGATTTGGAAGAATAAGGAGGAGTGACGGGTGGTGCTACAGGCGTAGCAGGTGCTTCGGGGTCAGAAATAATGTAAGTAGATTCTACTTGCCTATTGGTTTTGGGCAGTGCGATAAAACGTCCCTCATCAATCAAGTAGGTAATGTTTTCGCCTCGCATACTGTTGCCATTCTGCAAAATATACACATTGCCACTCAGGACGATGCGACGTTCGCGGTTGAAGTACTGAACTTGGGCTGCAGTAGCTTGAATTTGTCGGGCTGGGTAGTCAATCTGGACATTACCACGAGCTGTAATAACTTCATTATTCCGGTCAGCTTCTTGGACATCGGAACGGATGGTAATGGCGCGGCCGTCTCCAGTTTGTGCTTGGACGTTTTGCAGATGATTGGGGATGGCGAGTGCTCCCACGCAAGCTGCTGGCAGCAATAACGCCAAACCTAAGCGTCGTTTTAAGGTGTCAGAGAGTTGAACAGAGGACTTCATAGGTTGTCTCGGTAGCTGACGTTGAAGATTGTGATGCTTCTGTGCATAAGTTTATAAAAATCTAGCGCGAAAGCCTACGCCATCTCTTCGGTGGAAGAAAAAATGCTTCCGGCTAGAAGGGCTGTACAAATCTTGACGGCTAGGTATCTCTGGAAGTTTCTACGCTAAAAGTTGGAGGTTGAAATGTTGAAGGTTGGAATGTTGAAGGTTGGAATGTTGAAGGTTGTTAGCGCAGCTAGGCGTAGCTTAGGTTGGAGGTTTCAATCTGCCAGTGCAGTGTGGCGTAAATAACGAACCAGTCCAAAAAGGTTAAAAAGCTTTCTGCCTTCTGCCCTCCTGCACTAGTTGGCTCGCCTTGCTAACCTTTCACCCGCAACAACGGTTCAGGCATCAACTCGCGAAATTTTGGGCAGAGGAACGATTGCTGCTGTGTTGAGTTCTTTTATCTCACCCTTTTGAAATGCTGCTAAAGACTTGACAAAATCTTCAACTTGCTCTTGTCCAATTTCCTGTAGTGCCTTCAAAAGCCGAAAACTTTGCTCTACTAACTTTGTGACATCAATGCCTTCATAATCAGGTTGATAGTCGCTGAGGCGTCCAATTCCTTCGCCCAACAATATCACAGCACCACGCCAATTGAGATTCATAAGATGATGGCAAGCAACTGCAATTTGCAAAACCCCTTGATAAAAGCGCTTTTGCGGCTCAAAAGCTTCTATCCACAATGCTTCTAGGGTGTCGTGACAGGCGTAAAACTCCTGTTGATTAAATTGCTCGACCCCCTGCCAAAATTCTTCGGGTGGTGCGGGTGTCATGGGATTTTAGAGTTGAGATGGATTGCGAAGGTAAGTTTTCTGTTGGGAGTTAAAATTAGCGATCGCAAAAATTCAAGTTCCCCCAGATGAGTCTAGGGGATGGAGAGCCTAGTGAGACTTATGCCATGCTGTTTCGCACAGTGTTAATTTCTTCTATGCTAATGTCCTGCTTGTCACCGGCAAAATCGTTATCCGGTGTCAAAAACAACATACAGTGGCACTCCTTGCGCTCACGCATGGGGATACAAGGACAGTTCCAATAGGCAGCTTTTACTTCTGCTTCTTTGTCTTCATAATGGCGGCAGGGACACAGAGGGGAGCCAAGTTCGTCTTTGTGTTTGGCAAGTCCTTCAATCACCACAGCGGTTACTGAAGGATCAACACAGAAGTAGGTACCAGTACGCTTAGCATAGGTTTCAGAAAAATGTCTCATTGCCTCCAGGTTTTTTTCACTGGAGAGATTCGTAGACGTTGGAGTGCTCATCTAATCTGGTTCAGCGGTGGAACAATTTTTTGCATTGTAACTCAAGGCTTTCCTCCGCAGTAGACGCCTCCAAGTCATGAATAATGCTGAGTAGGGGAATATAGCTCCCAGAAGGCTCCAGAGAAGTCTATGGTGGATGTACATTATGGGTCATGTTACCTCAGCAGGAAATTTCACATTATTTTTATAGCAAACCCTACAGATACTTTCACTTCATCGAATCCCGTATCCCATGTTGCTCTGGATTTCTACACTTCACGCCCCAGAGCATAATACTCGTCGGCTGCTTGCCTGTTATCTGGACTTGAAAAATTCAAAATCTTTAGAGATTGTTCAACGTTTAGCTGAAACAGGTTACTACCGACTGCTATTATTTAACATCGACCAGCCCCAACGCTGCACTCAAGTCATGACGGTAACCCTCAGTCCTGACCAATGCCAATGTTTACAAAAGTAGATTGAGAAAAGCCAGGTATTAAAGCAAAAAACTTGACCTATTGACAGTAAACAATTGCTAAAGGCTGAGGTAGAAAAACTGAAGTCTCAATCTTCGAGAAATCTAAATTTCAATAATTTAGCTTTTCCAGTTGCGCGATAGTACCTGTCTACATAGAAATGTCATACACTGCCCCCTCTCTATACTTAAATTAGGCGTTTTTTTTGTTATCCATAGTCTCCCTAGAGATTAAGTAAATCACCTTCAACTCTTGTGATATTTGCTTGACTTTTGCATAAAAATGTGAAATAAACGCCTTGATTTAGTTAATCAATAAACGATGAATATTCGCATTGGTAACGGTTACGATATCCATAAATTGGTTGCAGGACGCCCCCTGATTTTAGGCGGCGTGGAACTTGCCCACGAAATGGGGTTACTCGGTCACAGTGACGCTGATGTTTTGACTCACGCCATTATGGACGCTATGCTAGGCGCTTTGAGCTTAGGTGATATAGGTCATTACTTTCCCCCTACTGACCCAAAGTGGGCAGGAGCAGATAGTTTAGTGTTACTGAGTCAGGTAAATCAAATGATACTCGCTGCTGGCTGGCGAATTGGGAATATTGATTCTATCGTTGTAGCCGAACGCCCTAAGCTAAAACCCCATCTAAAAGCTATGCGCGATCGCATCAGCCAAATCTTAGCCGTAAACCCTGACCAAATCAGCATCAAGGCAACCACCAACGAAAAGCTAGGTCCAACCGGAAGAGAAGAAGGTATCGCTGCCTATGCGGTCGCCTTATTAGTAAGCGGTTGAAACAATGATGAATTGTGAATTATGAAGAATGAAAAACTGATATTCGTTCCATCATTCAACATTGATAATTCGTCATTTAACCATTCTGTTGTTGATGTCGGATGGGAATTTCCACAATAAAGTCAGCACCTTGTCCTAGTGCGGAGTAACACAGCAATTGACCGCCATGTTTCTCAACAACAATTTGGTAGCTAATGGCTAATCCCAAACCCGTTCCTTGACCTACTGGCTTAGTAGTAAAGAATGGATCAAAGAGCTGTTGTTGTGTCTTTTGGGTCATTCCCAATCCGTTATCAGCAATCTGGATGAAAACATGAGTGGGCTTCACGTTCACAGTTGCAGGTCTATTAAGACTTGCTTTAGTGCTAGAGTGACCAGAAAAGGAGTGTCTAGTGGGTGGAATAGAAAAGTCCTCTCCTAGCTCTTTGTTTACGACACCTGTGGTAATTGTAATCGTCGGGAAAAAATCGGGTTCTATAGTTCCCTGAATACTTTTTGCCTCTGACAATTGATTCCTACTTTTCTCCTCTAGAGCGTCGATCGCATTGGTAAGTAGATTCATAAACACCTGATTGAGTTGCCCCGGATAGCACTCAACTAAGGGTAGGTCGCCATACTCTTTGATCACAGCGATTCCGGGACAACAAGACTTTCCTTTGAGCCGATATTGGAGAATCATTAAAGTACTCTCAATTCCGGAGTGAATATCCACCGCTTTGCTGTCTGACTCATCTAAACGAGAGAATGTCCGCAATGAGCGTACAATTTCCCGGATGCGTTCGGCACCAACCTTCATTGAGTCTTGGAGTTGGTTGAGATCGCTAACTAGAAAGTCTAAGTCAATCGCTTCTATATGCTCTCGAATATTTTTTGGGGGATTGGGGTAAGCAACACGGTAAAGTTCTATTAGAGCCAAAAGGTCTTGGAAATATCCTTGAGCATGGATCAGATTACCGTAGATAAAGTTAACAGGATTATTAATTTCTTGAGCTACACCTGCTACTAGCTGACCTAAGCTCGACATCTTTTCACTTTGAATCAATTGGGCTTGTGTGCGCTGTAACTCATGCAGCGTTTGTTCCAATTGAGTTGCTTTCTCTTGAGCTTGCTGTGTCGCTTGTCGGCTAGCGGAATAAAGCTCAGCCTGCTTGATGGCGATTAGGAGTTGATCCTTTACCGCTTGTAGAAGTTCCACTTCCCAATCCGTCCAGTATCGAGTCTCTCGCGAGTGAATACAGTTAATCGCACCGATAGTTCCTGAAGGCGTCTTCATGGGTAGTGATAATACGGAAGTACACCCTAGAGAGCCAAGAAATTGCTGAAACATTGGGTCGCTAACCGTTTCCATATCATCGATCTGAAGAATTTCCAGATTTAAAAGCTTTTGGTTCAATGAACCGATTCGATCTGCCGAATAACGACCGATACAATCAGGCAAAGTAAGATTGCGTGCTTCTTTAACCACCTCCCAGTAGGGGGGGCGTTCCTGAGCGTAATACCAAGCAAACTGGCAGCGATCAATTTGCAGCAACTGGCGAATTTCTTGAACAGCCGTTTCCAGAATTGTGTTGAGGTGTAGGGAATTGCGAATTTGGTTAGACAATCGGTTGAGTAATTCTTCCCGTTGTGCTCGTTTTCGGAGTTGTGCTTCTGAATCACGCAGGGCCGCTTCTGCTGCTTTGCGATCGCTAATATCCTGCACAACACATAAAAGGTACTTAGGACGAACACTCATGCATCCCGCTACGGTATCGCTTTGCGGGGTACGCACCAAGGAAGCCGTAATTTCTACCCAAACTGCTTCACCATTTTTACGAAGGTAGCGCTTTTCTAGGGAATAAGTTTCAATTTCATCGGCTAAGAGCGATCGCACATACTTTTGATCGGCACCTAAATCGTCGGGGTGGGTAATATTTTGAATCGTTCGTTTCCACAATTCCTCGCGGGTATAACCAACAATATCGCAAAATTTTTGGTTAACTCGCAAAAATCTGCCGTTTAGTGTCGCATGAATGATGCCTACTGCTGCCTGCTCGAACGTAGCCCGGAAGCGCTCTTCACTCTCGTGTAACGCTTCTCCCATTTGTTTGCGCTTGGTAATGTCATTAAAAGACGCGACTGCTGCATAAGGTGTCGTTTTATTAGGACGAAACAAAGGTTGTGAATTGAGGCTGAGCCAAGTTAGGGTGCCGTCAGGTTTGTAAATGCCAAGGATGACATCGGTAAAGGATTGCCCAGTACGCAGTGTTATGTTGAGGGGTTGTTTCTCACTAGAGATGGGTTCACCTTCTTCCGTAACAACCAGCCAATCTGGATGGAAAAAAGTTCCTCCCATCAACTGCTGTGAGCTTACCCCTAAAATCTTTTCGGCGGCTACATTACAAGTGAGAATGACACCATTAATATCTTGGAGAACAATTCCCTCCGTCATAGCAGCAATCAGTGACTGGTAGCGTACTTCTGATTCTTGCTGCAAAGCTTGTGCCTGCTGGCGTTCGGCAATTTCTTGTTGTAGCTGCTTGATGGTATTTGAGAGAGAAGCCGTTCCCCAAATTCCCTCTGTGGCTGTTTCTCGGAGCAGATAATAGCTATTTTCACTTTCATGACTGGGCATCTGAGCTAAGCCGCAACTTCCATGAAACTCAGTAAACAGGATGACTCCACCAATCTCACCACTATGGCTATACCAAGGCTGAATTTTCCACTTGACTCGTTGTACAGAACCCTCGGATCTGATGAAATAATCTGAGTCCCCGCATTGGGTTTTCCCAGCTAGACATAGGGCTAAAACTTTCCGCCACTGAATACAAGATTGAGAATGAATATAGAGCTTTTGAGCTGATAAAGAATATAGGGAAGATTCCCGGCGTTCACTAAGTTCACAACTGGGCTGAGTCTGAAGCTGGGTAAAACTGTGATAATAATCGCAGCCAATAATATTTTGGTGTTCTAGCTCGTAATCTGTTAGCCATCGACGAGACGTGAACAAGTAACGCAAATTGCGATCGAGCATCGCAACGGCGACAGGGAGGTGTTCCACAAATGCCGATAGCAGTTCAAAATTAGCTAAATTAGCTGATTGATCTCCAAATTGCATTGATCAAACGCTCAATTGTAGAGAATGTACCCTTGAACACCTATCCCTGGACAGAGATTGGGTGAAAATCAAATACTTTTACTGTATTACACCCAAAATTTAACTCTTGAGAACAACAAAAGGCGATACTATTGCCTCATTGCGAGAATGCAGT
>CBKWLJ010000112.1:0-21140 GCA_966675205.1 uncultured bacterium | reverse complement strand
TGATGACTTTATCCGCTTGCGGCGGACAACAAACTGCTACTAATAATACCGATGGAGCTACAGCTCCTGGTACAGCAACCAATGCAGGTTCAGATAAACTAGCCCTTGCTCAGACTGTAGGAGTAACGGGTGCTGGTGCAACTTTTCCGGCTCCCTTGTACCAACGTTGGTTCCAAGATTTAAACCAGAAATATCCCAAACTCCAAGTCAATTATCAGTCAGTAGGGAGTGGTGCAGGCGTCGAACAGTTCATTAAAGGCACTGTAGACTTTGGCGCTAGTGATGTAGCAATGAAGGATGAAGAAATCCAAAAGGTGGGCGACCAAGGTGTGATCTTACTACCAGCGACAGCAGGAGGTATTGTCCTTGCCTATAACCTGCCAGGGGTCGAGCAACAATTGAAGCTACCCCGGCAAGTCTATACCGATATCCTTCTCGGTAAAATCACAAATTGGAACGATCCCGCGATCGCAAAAGCTAACCCTGACGCCAAGCTGCCCGACCAAAAAATTAATGTAGTTTATCGTTCCGATGGAAGCGGTACGACAGGAGTCTTTACCAAGCACCTCAGTGCGATCAGCCCAGAGTGGAAGGAAAAAATTGGGGAAGGCAAAACTGTAGAGTGGCCCACTGGTATTGGTGGTAAGGGGAACGAAGGCGTTACCGCTAATATCCAGCAGACTCCCGGCGCAATTGGCTATGTTGAGTATGGCTACGCCAAAAACAATAATTTGAAGTTTGCGGCGTTAGAAAACAAAGCAGGTCAATTTATTTCATATAATGACGCATCGGCAGCAAAAACCCTTGAAGCTGTAGAATTACCAGAAAACCTCCGGGCCTTCATTGCCGATCCCGAAGGGGCAGATTCCTATCCGATTGTTAGCTACAGTTGGATACTGGCTCACAAAAAATATCCCGATCCGCAAAAAGCAAAAGCGATGGAAGCTATGATTGAGTATGCTTTAACTGAAGGCCAAAAAGTTGCCCCAGAGTTAGGGTATATTCCTCTACCTCCAAAAGTCACCGAGAGAGTGGCTACTGCTGCCGATCAAATCAGCCCCGATTACAGTATTTCCGTTAAATAGAGTTAGTAGTGCTAGACATTAACTGTTTAGTATCAGTTAAGAGCAGTAGCTCTCGCTCGTAGAGCCAAGAGCAGCTCCCTCTCTAATAAGCAAAAAGGGCTGATTAGTTGCCAATGTTCGCTCCCACCTTTTTTTACAGTCTGCTCGGAAAAGTCCATCATGGCTACACAAATTAAGGAAGCCCTATCAAGCTTCCAACCTCGCTCCGGTGTAGAAAAAACGCTGGATCGAGGGTTTATTTGGCTAACTCGTCTCTTAGCGCTGGGCGTTGCTGCTATTTTACTCTTGATTGCAATAGCCGTTACCATCAGGGCAATACCTGCTATTAGGCAATTCGGTTTGGGATTTCTGTTTAACAGTGCCTGGAACCCCGTTCGAGATGAGTATGGGGCGCTTCCCATGATTTATGGGACAGTTGTTAGCTCTGCGATCGCGCTGCTGCTGGCAGTCCCCATCGGAGTAGGGACTGCTGTATTCTTGAGCGAAAATTTTCTCCCCTTATCCATTCGGACCCCCCTGGTGTTCATGGTGGAGCTTTTAGCGGCTATTCCGAGTGTGGTTTATGGTCTGTGGGGCATTTTTGTCCTAGTTCCCTTTCTCACACCAATAGGTCAGTGGTTGCACAATACCTTCGGTTGGCTACCTCTGTTTGCCACCCCCCCTGCCACTCGCTCGATGCTGATTGCGGGAGTCGTCTTAACGATCATGATTTTGCCCATTATTACGGCAATTTCTCGTGATTCTCTAGCTGCCCTTCCTCCCGATTTGCGACAAGCCTCACTCGGTTTGGGCGCTACACGCTGGGAAACTATCTTTAGAGTACTGATACCCGCCGCTTTCTCCGGTATTGTTGGCGCAATTATGCTAGCGCTAGGCCGTGCAATGGGAGAAACCATGGCGGTTACCATGCTCATTGGCAATTCCAATGATATTAAATTTTCAATTTTAGCCCCTGCCAATACGATTTCTTCCCTGTTAGCCAATCAATTTGGTGAAGCCTCCGGACTGCAAGTGGCAGCCCTCATGTATGCTGGGTTAGTCCTATTTATGATCACACTATTGGTCAATATCTTGGCGGAGTTGATTGTACGCCAAGTGAAGAAATTCTAACCCGTTAAGAAAGCCTGCCAAAATCTTTTGTAAAGTTTTGATCCCATGTCCAATAGTACTCAAGATAGACAGTCCTGGGACTCTCACGAAACCGGAATGGCTCGGTCTTACACCAAGCCGCGATCGCTATTTGGGATAGTCATGACCATTCTGGCGGGTGCCTGTCTGGTTCTTGCCCTTATTCCTTTATTTGCGGTGATTATCTATGTTCTGATTCAAGGATTTAATCGCCTGAATTTGGACTTGTTTACCAAGCTGCCTCCTGCTGCGGGTTTACAAGGAGGGGGAATTGGCAATGCGATTATCGGTACTTTGATCACAGTAGGGATCGCAACTCTGATTAGCGTTCCCTTTGGGGTTTTTGCAGCCGTCTACTTATCAGAATTCAGTTCCGGCAAAGTTGCTCGCTGGATTCGCTTTGCAACAAACGTCCTCGCTGGTGTTCCTTCAATTATTGCCGGGATATTTGCCTATGGGGTAATTGTTGCCACGACAGGAAACTTCTCGGCAATGGCAGGGGGGGTAGCACTTGCTGTACTGATGTTGCCGACGATTGTACGCACGACGGATGAAGCCCTACAAATCGTTCCCAAAGATGTGCGCTGGGCATCAGTAGGACTGGGAGCGAATGATTACCAAACTGTATTACAAGTTGTACTCCCCGCCGCCATTCCTGCCATTCTTACCGGAGTCACTCTGGCAATTGCCCGTGCCGCAGGAGAAACCGCTCCTTTAATTTTTACGGCACTCTTTTCACCATTCTGGCCGAGGTTGTCGCCAGATACCTTATGGAGTCAACCGATCGCAACACTTTCGGTTTTGGTCTACAATTTTGCGATCGTTCCCTACAAAACCCAGCAAGAATTGGCTTGGGCTGCATCTTTAATCTTAGTGTTTATGATCTTGCTGACTAGTATCCTCGCCCGTTGGGCAACCCGTAAGAGTATTTATTGAAGCAAAAATTAATTTAATTTATAGCACTCCTAAATAAAATAAGAGGAGAGTCTCGAAATTAGGTCAGCATTGATACAATGAGAAAGTTCATTGTGGGAATATTACTCGCGAAACTTTTCCTTAAAAATAAGAAGGAGTTATTTTGAAGTAGTAATAAACTGTTGATAGGGCACCAGCTCTTGAGGAATGAAGTCCATTACTACTTCAACACCGCTCAAGCCTTGCCTTGAGATGAGATTTGGGCATCAAAGCTGTGAGTGATAAGTGCTGAAAGCTTTGGAAAGGATAACGCAGAACCGACTGCTATTGGAATTATTGGAATAGTGTAAAAATAAAATCCCCAAGGATTCTTATGTCTCCTAATCAGCAAACTGCCAATTACAACCAGCGCCTTGCCGATCAAACTGAAACTGTTCTACAGACTGAAAATCTTGATATTTATTATGGGAACTTTTTAGCGGTACAGGGGGTATCTCTAGATATTCCCAAACATCGTGTAACCGCTTTCATTGGACCATCCGGTTGTGGGAAAAGTACCCTGCTCCGGTGCTTTAATCGACTCAACGATTTAATTGATGGATTTCATATCACTGGGAAAGTTTACTACCAAAACCGAGATATTTACAATAAGAGCATCGATCCAGTGGAAGTGAGACGGCGAATTGGCATGGTTTTCCAAAAGCCAAACCCCTTCCCTAAATCAATCTATGACAATATCGCCTATGGGGCACGGGTGAATGGTTACAAAGGTGATTTAGATGAATTGGTAGAACGCTCACTGCGGCAAGCGGCTCTCTGGGATGAAGTCAAAGATAAACTCAAGCAAAATGGTTTATCTTTATCGGGGGGACAACAGCAACGGTTGTGCATTGCTAGAACCATTGCTATTAATCCCGATGTAGTTTTAATGGATGAACCTTGCTCCGCTCTTGACCCCATTTCCACCCTTAAGGTTGAAGAGTTGATGCACCAGCTCAAGGAAAACTACACTATCGTGATTGTGACTCACAATATGCAGCAGGCTACCCGTGTCGCTGATATGACAGCCTTTTTCAATGCCAAAGCAACAGATAAAGGCGGAAAAATGGGCTATTTGGTGGAATATGACGCAACCGAAAATATCTTCCAAAATCCTCAGCAAGAAGCGACTCGCGACTACGTTAGTGGACGATTTGGTTAATCAGTTTGTACTGATTATCGCCAATAATTACTTGCAGAATTTGATGAAAAAGTAGGGTGGGCATTGCCCACCCTATAATTATGATTTAAGCCACAGAACCGCGAACTTGTACAGGTTCTGACTTGCGAATTGCCATACTGCTAGTGGATGAGAATTTGGTAGGGATGGGTGTAGCAGTTGAGAGGAGTTTTGTATAAAGAGAACTCAGCCGACAACCTACACTTTCCCAACTCATAGCAATTTCCACCCGTTGCCTGCCTACTTCACCCAGTTCGTCTCCCCATGCAGGATTGCTCAAAATACGGTCAATCGCTTGGGCAAATGCCTCTTCATTTTGAGGGGGTACCAGGAGGCCTGTAACTTCTGGTACGATCGTAAACTGCAAACCTCCAACTTTGCTAGCAACAACTGGTGTACGACAAGCCATTGCCTCAATGCTCACGAGTCCAAAGGGTTCATAATGGCTGGGAACGACGCATACATTCGCTGCTGCGTAGTAAGTGGGTAAATCTTCATCCGTTAGGCGTCCGGGGAAGGTTGTAATGGTATCTATACCCAATTCTTTAACAATACCTTTTATGCGATCGCATTCTATCCCATCACTCTCACCAGGACGAAAACCCCCTGCGATAATCAAGCGTAGCTCAGCGTGACCCAACCAATTCGATTTTGCGATCGCTCGGACTAAAGTTTCAATACCCTTGCGTCGGTCAAATCGACCCACATACAGCACGACCTTAGCATCCGGCGTAATACCAAGCTGCTGCCGTGCACTATCTCGTTTAATTGAACCCATTTTCTCCACATCTGTACCACAAGGAACGATTTCAACCGTACCTTTTGTGGAAAGTAAGGTTCGCATATGTTCCTGTTCTTGAGGACTAGTCGCAACAACTAAGTCTGCTGTCTCTAAACAAGCTTTTTCTACAGCTAATCGAGTCGAAGCAATTTCTGGCAGGTCATGCGTAGTACGATACTTGACAGCTCCTAAGGAGTGGTAAGTATGGACTTGCTTGAGCGGTTGGTGCTTTTTCAATTCCATGCCTACCCAAGAAGACAACCAGTAATTGCTATGCACCAAAGGATATTGGTATCCTTCTTGTTGCTGAAATGCCTGAAATTGCCTCACAAACTCTGGTAAGTAACCAAAAACCTGATCTCGACCAATGAACGTTGTCGGCCCTGCGGTTAACCGGATTGTTCGACAATTCGGTGTATGTTGAACAATACTGTCTTGGTCGGGACTAATGCGGCGAGCGAACATATCCACTTGCCACCCTGCTCTTGCCAGTGCTAATCCAACTTGACGCACATAAACATTTTGCCCACCGGCTTCTTCTTTCCCAATTTCCGCTGCTGGGTCGCCACTAACCGAAATCAAGGCAACTCGACGTTGTTGATCTAAGAGCATCGTAGATTTTCACCTCATGATGATCTGCCCTATGTCTCGGCTCACGAGTTGAAATACAATTTCGAGTTCCTCAGAGTCGAGGGCAGGTACAACGAAACAAAACACAGACCAGCCAAGGACACTGACTAGAACAAATACATTAATTGAATAATGCTTTCTTTTCAGTCTCCTCTCAATGCCGACGGAGTTAGCTGACGGGCTAGGACTGAGAGATGTCCCTCTTTTTTGGTTGGTTTAATCGATCAATTCAAAGATTTGCCCCAGAAATTGGTTCCCCCGTTCTAGAGTTTGCTCATCGCCTGGACACTCTTTCACGCAACACTCTAGATTAGGCTGACTTTATATTTGCTGATTGTATGATCGTAATACGTTTTCTTGTGTTAATCAATAGATAAAAACGTTTATTTTTATAAATTTTTTATAATTTATAGACATAAATTAAGGTAAGACATCATAACGATAAGGTTGAGGAAGAGCATTGCAATCATCTTGACGGGTCTTTCATTCGTGATTCATCCATGATTTTCCCTCCCCTGTGCGATCCCCGGACACCCAATCCAAGATAGGATAAATTCTAATTTTGAAAATCCGTTTGTTGTGAATCATGCTTATGAAGCGCTACTTATCACGTCTTGTTGCCCTAGTGTTGGTTGTTGTTATTGGTCTGATGGGATGTTCTTCAACCAGTGCTTCGGGTTTGACGGGAGATTACCGCCAAGATACATTAACCTTGTTGCAGACCTTGAGGACAGCCATTGAATTACCAGAAGATGCAGCAGACAGAGTAGAGGCTCAAGCTCAAGCACGCCAAGCTATCAATGATTTTGCTTCTCGCTATCGCAGAGACGGCAGTGTGTCTAATCTCGCCTCCTTTACAACAATGCGAACCGCATTAAATTCTCTTGCGGGCCATTACAGCTCCTACCCCAACCGTCCCTTACCCCAAAAGTTAAAGACCCGCCTAGAGCAGGAATTTCGGCAGGTAGAGGGAGCTTTAAAGCGAGGTGCATAGCCCAAGCTTTGACTGAAATTGCTACTGGAATACGTCATCTCACCCTTGACGGAAACGGTAGAGACAATTTAGTCTAAACGCTAGAAAGATGGAGGGTTTGACGACTCAAACCCTCGTTTTTACTTGGAAAAATTTCTGCAATTTTCCGGAACTGTCGGTGAAATTGCCGAATAAAGAGGAAAATCCCGGAAAATTTTATAATTGCTGAGCTGTTGCCAGTCTGTCTAAGACTGAAAACGCTGACTTTTTGTTCTTGTGTGGTGTTTGTAGGAATGTCTAACGGTTTTCTTCCAGGTGCGCGACGGCAGCAACGTCTTTACCGCCGCCTTATTGCCGCGCTCTTCACCAGTAGTAGCCTAGTCAGTCAGTGTTGGTTGACGCCAGTAGCGCAAGCTCAAACTTCCGGCTATTGCCAATTATCTAATGATGCGATCCTGCAAAAGGAAAACTTACGTGTCTCGGCGTTAAAAGGTAACTCAGACTCCCAAAAGCGTTACAAAGATGTAGTGAAGCAACACGCCGATTATTTGCGGCAGTGCCGCTCTCGGACTTGGCCGAATACTCAGGCCATTTGGCTGCGCTTATATCCTTGTGATGTTCGCTCTGGAGCGATTGATGATGTCCTCGACCGTCTGGTTAACCGAGGCTACAACCAAGTCAACGTTGAAGTGTTTTACGACGGTCAGGTACTTTTACCTACCTCTGAAAATTCTACCCCTTGGCCCTCAGTCGTGCGATCGCCTGGGACTGAAAAAGTTGATTTACTAGCACAAGTGATTCAAAAAGGGCATGAACGAGGGATGAAGGTTTATGCCTGGTTGTTTACGATGAATTTTGGCTATTCCTATGCCCAACGTTCAGACCGTCAAAGGGTACTCGCTCGCAATGGTAGGGGACAAACTTCCTTATCTTTCGTCCCAGACGGTCCTCAAGTCTTCATCGACCCTTACAATATGCAGGCAAAGACAGACTACTATCAACTAGTTCAGTCTGTCTTAAAGCGTCGCCCGGATGGCATTCTATTCGATTACATTCGCTATCCCCGTGGATCGGGGAGTGATTCTGTTGCGGGTAAAGTCGAGGATTTGTGGATACATAGTGATGCCTCCAAACAAGCTTTGTTAGACCGCGCCCTTAATCGCAAGGGACGAGAGTTAATTGAGCGCTATATAAACAGAGGCTCAATTAGCGCTAGTGATTTGGCTGCTGTGAACCAACTTTACCCAGAGGAAGAAACTCCTCTCTGGCAAGGTCGCAATCCTTCACAGACAGAGACATTAGCATCTATGCAATGGCAACTTTGGCAACTGAGTGTTGCTCATGCCGCTCAAGGCATCTTGGACTTTTTAGCTTTAGCCACCCTTCCTGCCAAGCGTGCAGGCATACCAGCAGGAGCCGTCTTTTTCCCAGATGCCAATCAAGCGGTTGGTCAAATTGGGTATGACTCTCGACTGCAACCCTGGGATCGATTTCCTAGCTCGTTAGAGTGGCATCCTATGTCTTACGGGGTCTGTGGTACTACAAGGTGTATTGATGATTTAGTCAAACGTGTTGTGAATCGGGCAGCTCCTGGTACTCTAGTCATGCCAGCCCTTGCAGGTGTGTGGGGCAAATCAGTTAGCAATCGTCCATCTTTGGAAGCGCAGATGCAGGCGATGCGTCGAGAGGTGCCGCAGATCAATGCAGTCAGCCATTTTGCCTATTCTTGGCAAGACCCCATCTCTGATCGCGATCGCAAGTTTTGTCAGTTTTAGCCCTCTCGGCAGGTAAGCGCGGTGTAATGAGGTAAAACTTAGATGACCAAGCCCCTGCGGGGCGGGAACTGGGAAGAGGGAACTCCTGAACGGGTGAAGAAAATTAGCCCCGAACATCGGGGATTCAAGCCCCTTAATTTATTATTAATGGAAGAGAAGAGATATTTGAAACAAGGTAGTAGCCCTTGATGTTTCAATGCATCCTGATTCAAATCCCCTAATTTTCATTGTAGAAATTGCCTGTTCAAGAGTTCCCCGTGCAGGAGTTTCCTTAATGACTAAATCTCTGGACACGGTAAAAAGCTAAGATTCTACTTACTGAAACAGGCTGGCAATTCATTACCAGCCTGTTATAACTGTCGCCATAAAGATTAAGACTTTTTTTAATGACTCAATTAAAAATTCGTAGTTCGTAATTGATAATTGGTAATTAACGTTCTCGCTGGGGATTTCAACCCCGCCTGAACGTGGATGACCTTTCAGGTCGGGGCCTCTAACCCGTCTTGAGTTACGAATTACGTAGCTTGCTCGCCGCGAGAGCGAGTATTAATAATTACGAATTGTCGATGACCATGTGCTATTAATAAATCTTCTGCCTTGGAACCTTCTACCCTCTGCCTTTTGCTATATTATCGCTTTCAACTTGAGAAGGTAAATTTGAAGGTATAAAGTAGGCTAATATTTAAGCTTTTGATGATGGAACTTAACCATTCGTTGCGCGACTTCCAAAGGAAAATCGGCATTTTCAACCTCTTGAATCCCGAACACCTCTGCCTTAATCTTTATAATTTTCCAATAGCCTTCACGGCAATGAAGAATAGCATCTCCTCTAAGATCGCCTATCTTCCAACTCACAATAGAGTAATCTCCATCAATCGTTACTTCTAGGAATTTAATACTCTGCTCTGGTTCCCCCCACTCCCTAACAGCATACTCAGCTACAACGCCGTAAATTTCTTTAATTTCTGCCTGCTGATTAACTTTATTTAAAGTTGCACTTTTTAATAAAACCGTTAATAAATTTAAATGGATGTTGAGATGATAAGCCATTGCTCCAATATGGCGAATATAATATACGAGCTTCTCATCTATGCTGATTAAATTTTGAAAGTTTTCTTGTAAAATCTCATTTTTTCTAAAGTTTAAATATTCATTATATTCTCGAATAAGTTTAAAGATACTGTTGTCTTGATTTTCTAACATATACACGATATATTCATCCACGAAAAACTTCTGGATAGGAATATTAGCAATAATTTGCTTTAATTTTTCTTCATTAATAGGGGAAATTAAAGATTTCTTTAAGACTTGATACTTTTGATTAGTAAGGGAATTAAGTTCTCGACGAATAACTTGATCGGCTTTGCGTAAACTAAAAAAAAGATTATCGACTTCAAAACTTAGAGAAGACAAGATTTTACGCTGTTCTTTCTTTTCTATTTCATGATTATTCTCTAGCATTTGAATAAATTTAAAATCTGTTTTGGGGATAAACAACTGCTCCGTCATATTCTCTTGATTTATTTGAAACATTTCATTCTTCCCCCATTACTCGCGATATTTCTGGCTTTCGGCAAAATTAATTGCTGATTCTTTTCAAGTCATTATCCCTATAGCCATGAAAAATACTGCTTGTTCAAGCCATTTCAATCAGCTATGTGTAGGATTTAGCTTGTTCTGTGTTATCACTTCTTCTACAGAAAAATATTGGATTAGCTCATACCCAGTCGAACGACTTTCATATTTTCATTGAGGTTTCATTATTAGGTATAAGCGCAGTTGATGGCTTTACTCCATTTGCAAAATAATAAGTACTAATACTTAGGCACATAAAGCTTGTACAGGAAGCTTATCCGCAGAAAAACAAATCAGGAGCCTAGCTATAGTATCTTCATCACGTTTCTTTCAGAGCTAACTTCTTTCAAGAAGCAAAAATAGCTTTCTGAGAATCTGCTACACCACCACTTCAACCCCATTTCAAATAACACTCCATACAGTCAAGAAAGAATTGTCGAAGTCAATAGGAAACTAGGGATAATGCCAGCTTTTGCCAATTGGTCAATACTTTCACGAGAAACCAAAGCTAAGCTGCATTTATATCTTCAATTCTGAAAAAATTGAAGACTTATGAATTTAAAAGTGAAAACGTAGATAACCCTGTTATGCTGGCTCGGTAATACACCGGAAGCCGAAAGACTATCTTTCTTAGCCCTGCACTGTCATTCTGTCGATCTTCCTATCCGTCATACAGTTGTATGACATGTATTACCTATGTGCATAGTATTGCACTCTGCTGACATCAGCAACAATTCCCCGCAAACTTTATTAAGTCTTTAACAATGCGAGAGTAAAGACTTGCATGAGTTTGCAGGGAAGTGAAGTTGAGCGCAAAACTCCTGTGCTGCCTAGGGAGGTGAGTTCTTTCCCTGCAACTGTACTCAAGCTCTGTAGAATTTATACTTGTATTACAACGTGACCCCGAAACCTGTATCGTAGTCCGGCAAAGAACTCTTACTTCTTTCTCTTGAGGGGGAGAACTTCTTCTTTGCGGGTTTTTCTAGATTCAAAGGTAAAACGCTTACTACTTTGATCTGTGCCCAGATAGCACTTCTACTCGCTTCTAACCGATTGAATGTTTGGACAGATAGTCTGAGCGATGTGATGACGCTCAGGTTGTTCTTGCCAACCAGACAGTAAGCCCACAAGTTCCGACTTCAGAATTTCTAATGCTTCAATTTGCTCGGTAATGGCTTGAACTTTCAGCAGTAAATGCTGCTTCACGGCACCACAGGGCAACTGACCAGAGTCGTGAACCTCTAAAATGTCGTGAATTTCAGTAAGGCTGAGTCCCAAGGATTGCGCTCGTTTAATAAATGCTAAGCGATTAATGACTTGACTGTTGAAAAGACGGTAGCCCGATTCAGAACGATTCGTTGTTGGTTCAAGAAGACCAATTTCATCATAGTAGCGAATCGTTTTCACCGATATTCCGGTCAGCCGAGCCACTTCACCTATCTTGAGAAGAGGAGAAACGCGATTGTATTGAGCTTGACTGTCGAGAGCAGAGTTGCTCATCATGCGTGAAGAAAATTAGGGTCAGTGTGAAGCGTTAGCCCCATGAGACTGATTGTGCAGCCCAAGTTTGTCTAAAACTTAGCGGGGAGGATGGCGCTTGGCCGTATTCAGCATTGGTAAGGCAGGTCGCGACGAACTAGGCGGAAGATAATGGGTAACAGGTTGATCTGCAAGTTCAGTTTCCCGACGCTGCGTCTGCCACCACCGAATTGCTACGGCTAATACGACCATCGTCAGTCCAAAAGTGAGCAGTGACCACCGTTCACCGACACCGCCGATTACAGCATCTACAGCTCCGACAATAACGATAAAGCTAGAAATTGGCTCTTTACGATAAGCTGACCTTAAAACTCGAGTCCATAAAGCATTCATCACGGCTTACTACTTACTCTATTCCACTTAGGTATTTAATCTACTTCCAGGTTATCTCAATCAGGGCTCAAACAACGAGCAGGACGCGAGAATACTGACTTTGTTTATGGTTGTTTGCTTCATCAGAGCCGAGCCTACTATGCACTGGCTCAGCTCATGTGATGAATGATTTGCCTATACCTGGCAATAGATTTTTGACTTTTCCGCTGAACTGTTCTAACAAGACGGATGTAAGTCAGTGGAAGTTTCTTGTCAACTAGAGCTACAACTTCACTCTATTGTAAGCCCAGCCAAGTTAACAACCCTTGACCCGTAAAGTACTCAATGAGTAACGTCAACAGAAAACCAATCATCGCCGCCCGACCATTCAGGCGCTCTGCGTATTCGTTGAAACCAAATTTGGGTTCTTCTAGCTGAGGTGTAGTTGTAGGCTTGGGCTGTGTCATTGTTTTGAGACTTTAAGCTTGCTTATAAGTTACATTCCTTTAACAATTGTAATCGTTCTTCAATTAGCTCACGTTGTCAAGTCAGAATTTGGAAATTACGCAAAGAACATAGGGGCAGGAACTTGTATGTCCACCCAAAAGACTGTGACTAGAAAAACACCTGCTCGTTGGAGAGAAAATCCTGCTAAGTCCATAGAAGCGGCAGGATGTCAATGCATCTGGCAAAATTAGCCGTCATACTGGTAATTGAGACCTCTTACCAGAGGATAACAGTCTTATCCTAGCCTTTCGCCAGAGAAGCAGTGTTTTAAGACTGCTCAAATCAATCAGTCCTACTAGCGCGTCAACATTACTTCACCGTTGCCTGATTCCGTCAGGAACTGCATCGGTGGTTACTTGAGGTAAAAAGATGGAAATTGGTGTTCCAAAAGAAACTAAAGATCAGGAATTTCGTGTAGGGCTAAGCCCGAGTAGTGTTCGAGTTCTGTGTGAAGCAGGTCATCAGGTATTTGTTGAAGAAAGTGCAGGTGTTGGTGCTGGCTTCACAAATGAAGATTACGAACAAGCTGGAGCTAACATCGTCTCTAATGCAGCCGAGGCTTGGAATCGGGAACTCGTCGTGAAGGTAAAAGAACCCCTCAAGCCAGAGTATCAGTATCTCCAAAAAGGGCAGCTGCTGTTTACGTACTTGCACTTGGCAGCCGATCGCCTCTTAACAGAGCATCTAATTGATTGTGGCGTGACAGCGATCGCATATGAAACGGTCGAACTTCCCGATGGGAGGCTGCCCCTACTCACTCCCATGAGCATTATTGCAGGTCGTCTCGCTGTGCAATTTGGGGCAAGGTACCTAGAGCGTCAACAAGGAGGAAGAGGCGTTTTATTGGGCGGGATTCCAGGTGTCAGACCCGGTAAAGTCGTAATTCTCGGGGGCGGCGTGGTCGGTACGGAAGCCGCTAAGATTGCTGTGGGCATGGGAGCTCATGTCCAAATTCTCGATGTCAATGTCGATCGATTGGCTTATCTAGAAACTTTGTTTGGCTCCAGAGTGGAACTGCTCCACAGTAGCTCGGCTGTTATTGAAGAGGCTGTGTCACAGGCTGATTTACTCATCGGTGCTGTTTTAGTACTAGGGCGTCGAGCTCCTATCCTCGTTCCACGAGAGTTAGTGCAAAAAATGAATCCGGGCTCGGTGATTGTTGATGTTGCCGTTGATCAAGGTGGCTGTGTGGAGACGTTGCGGCCCACCTCTCACACCAAACCGATCTATGTTGAGGAGGGAGTGGTTCACTTTGGTGTTCCTAATATGCCGGGAGCCGTTCCTTGGACGGCAACCCAGGCATTGAACAACAGCACACTTCCCTACGTCCTCAAATTGGCGAATCACGGTTTAGGTGCTCTCAAACTGGACTCAGCATTAGGAAAAGGGCTTAATGTCCAAAATTATCAACTGGTTCACCCAGCCGTGCAGCAGGTGTTTCCGGATTTAGTGCGGTGATGGGTTAGAAGCTAGAAGGTTGAACGTTGAAAGTTGCAAATTTTTTCGTCAGTTTTCATCTTGAGGATACTCAACTTCTAACGACGAACAACTAACTCCCAGTGGACAGTGGCAGACGTTTGCTGCCACTAAGTACTTCTTCAAAGGCTTGAGCTGATAACGGAGGACTGAACCAATATCCTTGAATTTCATCACACTGATGACCATAGAAGAAAGCGAGTTCGGCTTCAGTCTCCACCCCTTCAGCAACAACTTTGAGATTTAGACTACGAGCCATTTGCAGAATTGCGGTTGTAATCGCTGCATTTTTGGCATCCTGAGTGAGTTGGCAGACAAACGAGCGGTCAATTTTCAAAATATCAAACGGCAATTGCCTCAGATAACTTAAAGAGGAATACCCCGTCCCAAAATCATCAATGGAGATTTGAATGCCGAGCGCTTTTAATTGAGTCAATGTCGCGATCGCATTTTCAGGATTTTGCATCACTGTGCTTTCCGTGAGTTCCAACTCTAAATAGTTGGGATCAAGCCCCGTTTCTTTGAGAATTTCAACGATCACTTTGCCCAGATGCGGTTGATTGAATTGATGCCCGGATAAATTCACCGCAATTCGGATGGGGGGATACCCATTAGCTTGCCAGTCTTTGGCTTGAGCACAGGCTGTCCTTAAAATCCATTCTCCTAAAGGCACGATGAAACCCGTTTTTTCGGCCAACGGAATAAACTCCCCAGGTGAGATTAAGCCTCGTTCGGGATGATACCAGCGCACTAAAGCTTCTGCCCCTTCAATCTCTTGAGACAGAAGATTCACCTTAGGCTGATAGTAAACTTGGAATTCGTTCCGTTCCAACGCTTGCCGCAACTCGAGTTCCAGCAATAGCTCTTCTTGCGATTTGGCACCAATGGCAGCGATATAAAACTGATAAGGTTTCTTCCCTGACTTCTTGGTTTCCTCTGCTGCCGCACTCGCATGTTTAATCAACGTATCCAAATCCCGTCCATCGCGCCCAAAGAAAGCAATCCCAATTCTAGCCGTGAGAAAAATTTCGTGACTGCCGACGCTGACAGGTGAGACAAAAGCCTCCAAAAGGGTTTCAGCTATTTTGGCGACCTCACTCCGATAATGAGTTTTGGTAAGCAGAATCGCAAATTGAGCAGCGCCTAAATGCGCGACTGTATCCATCAGTCCGACGCACTTCTGTAAGCGTTCAGCTACAGCTTGGAGCAATACATCACCGCTTGTTGGGCCCAAAGTATTGTGAATTTGCTTGAGTTGCTCAAAACCGATGGAAAGGAGCGGAATTTTGAGTCGATGTGCGTCGGGTTGAGCCAATAACTGATTAAATCGCTCTTGCAACAATAGTTTATTGGGAAGGTTAGTTAAATGGTTATAACGTAATAGATAATCGAGTTGGGCTTGAGCTTGTCGGAGTTCAACTGCGTGTCGCTGGGTTAGGGATGCCTGTTTTTGCAGTCGAGAAGCGATCGCATCAAGGAGTTCAGCTCGGGTAAAGGGTTTAGTGAGGTAATCATCCGCTCCCAACGCCATCGCCTGACGCCAATCAGAGCGCTCGGTTTTAGCAGTGAGAAAAATAAAGGGAATCGTGGCAGTGGCAGGATTTTGTTGCAGAGCCTTTAAAACACCATAGCCATCGAGTTCCGGCATCAGCACATCACAAATAATCACATCAGGCTGCTCGATGAGAGCTAACTCCATTCCAGTACGACCATTATCAGCGCTGAGAGTTTGGAATCCTTCTGCACTAAGAAGTTTAACCAGGTTATTACGAATTGATCGCTCGTCTTCGATTACGAGAATTTTAGGCATCGGTTCTTGTGTCCTTAAAGTAGGTGAAATTAATAATTCGTAATTCGTAATTCGTAATTAATATTCAGATAGGGAATTGAAACCCGAATTGAATATTAGAAACTTTTACAGAGACACTGATAGGGCGTCTGTACGGGAATCTAACCCTTCTTTAATTACGAATTGCTTGCTTCATAATTACGAATTAAGTTGACACGGGTATCGCGTTGAGGTGTACTTATTCACCCTGGGAACCGGTTTGATTTCAACTCGGGTTTGAGTAGAGTTGACTTTAGAGATTAACTCTTGTGGTTTTTGTCTCTCAATCGCTGTCGTGTCCGGTGTGAGGAGGCAAACTGTTGAGCATGGCAAGAGAGAAGAAAGGGTTTTTTAACGGCAGCGACACAGTAAATCGCGTACCTACCCCAACTTCACTCTCTACGGCGATCTCACCCCGGTGGAGGTCAACGCAAGTCTTGACAATTGCTAGGCCTAATCCTGTCCCAGCAATAGCACCGACATTTTTCCCCCGATGGAAAAACTCAAACAATCGGGGTTGGTCTTCCTTTGGTATCCCTATACCCCGATCTTGTACATGAAAAATCGCTTTGTCATCCTGGCAAATCAGTTCAAAGTGAACTGCACCCCCCGCAGGAGAATATTTAATTGCATTTAAAAGTAAGTTACAGAGTAATTGTCGCAGCAGTTTCTTATCCATGCAAGCGAGGAACCGTTGACCTTGACAGGTAAAGGTGAGGGTATGTTGAACACCAGTAAACTGTTGTACAGGCATACCTGCCATTTGCGATCGCATTGGGGCAGCACAAGAAGGTTCTAAGGATTGTTGGCGCGTCTCTATCCCTCGCTGTATCTCGCTAACTAACTGCTGACAAAATTCATTGAGTTCTAACGGTTCTGGGTGAAATCGGACTTGTCCTGCTTCAGCTGTGCCAATGAACAGTAAATCGTCTAACAAATCAAGGAGATGTTTGACAGCATCTTGAATCAAATGCAGTTGTTCAACTTCTTCTTGTTTTGTCCATTCGTAGTATTCTAGCAACTCAGTTGTTGACAAAATGGTCGTTAGCGGCGTTCGGAATTCATGAGAGGTAATCGAGATAAAGCGAGATTTGAGGTCTCCAAGTTCTTTTTCTTTGGCTAGGGCATTGACAATCTCGACTTCGGCTAACTTCCGTTCTGTAACATCTTCTGCAATACCTGCAATTCGTTCAGACGAACCGACCTGATTGATAACGTGAAAGGCACGTACCCAAACCCAACGGACTGAATTATCCGGGCGCACAATCCGATATTCTTCCTCAAAATCTTGCTTGTCTTGGATGTGGCGAGCCAAAGCCGCTAAGATGCGATCGCGGTCTTCTGGATGCACACTTTTCAACCAAGATTGAGGCTGCTCATATATACTCTTTACCGTGCATCCCCATAATTCTTCGTAAGCCGGACTGATATAAAGCATCTTACTCAGATCAGGAGTGCTTAAAAAGAAAACCTCATGAATATTTTCTGTTAACTGGCGAAACTGCTCATCTCTAGAGCGCAGTTCCTCTTGAGTCTGCTTATACTCCGTGCTGTCAAAAATGACACCATCTAACCAGAGTAGACTACCATCTGTAGCAAATACGCCCTGACCTTTTTCATAAATCCATCTCACACTACCATCAGCACGAACAATCTGGTATTCCAAGACATAAGGCTGTTGTTTTGCTACACGCTTTGTGATAATTTTCTCAACTCTAGATCGATCTTGAGGTTTAATTAAACTTGAAAGTGTCCGAGTGCAACTTTCTAGGAAATCAAAAGCAGGATAACCGGAAATTTCTTCGATCGCATCGCTGATAAACTCTAGAGTTCGATCACTATCACAAGCACAGCGGTAAACTACCCCAGGAATATGATCAACCAACGAACGAAAGCGCTTCTCGCTCTCTTGTAGTGCAGCCTCAGCCTGTTTACGCTCAGTAATATCACGCCCAACGGCTTGGAATTCGATCAAGTTACCTTGCTCATCAAAGATTGCTCGATTGGTTCGCGTTAGTGTGCGGATTTCTCCTTGAGGTGTCACCACTTGGTATTCATAAGTAGCAACCGGGTTTTCTCGAGTCAGAGTAGCCAGTTGTGCTTTAACTCTTTCGGCATCCACTTGAGGCATTAACGGGAGAAATTGATGCCCGATAAATTCCTCACGAGATTTGCCAAAATAGCTACAGTAGGCTTCGTTAACGAAGGTAAGGGTGCCATTGGGCAAAAACCGACAAATGATTTCGGTTTGATCTTCAACAATAGCTCGATAGCGACTTTCACTGGCTTTGAGTGCAGCTTCACTCAGATGACGTTCGGTGATGTCGTAAAGGGTGCCACAAGTACCAGTCACGATTCCGTCAGCACTATACGTGAGTTGGGCGAATACCTCAATCCAGCGATAGCCGCCAGAAGCAGTGAGGTAACGAATGTCATGGCGGAAGTATTCTTTTTTGCCTTCAATCAGGGGTAGCCATTTTTCTAAGCTGCGTTGCCAGTCGTCGGGGTGAACGTAATCCAATAGGAACTTACCAATACTATCTGCGATCGCAAAACCTGTGATTTCACTCCACGCTGGATTCAGAAATGTCCAGTAGCCATTGATATCGGTTTGGAAAATAATCTCTTTGACATTATCAACGACTGAGCGGTACTGCTCCTCTCGCTCTCGCAGGCAAGCTTCCACTTGCTGACGCTGTTCAATTTCACACTGAAGCTTGGTAATAACTTGCTTTAATTCTTGAGTTCGCTCTTCTACTCGAATTTCGAGTTGATTTTCAGTCTCTCGATGTTTTTGGATTTCTTGTGCTAAGGCTTGATTCGCTGTTTCTAACTCTAAAAGGTTTGGCAACGCTAAAGTTTTGGGAATTAAACGCACCAACTCCCCAGCCATGAAAAAGGCAACTCCGGCAGTAATCGCCTTAAACAAGCCAGTTAATCCGTAGTCTGGTTGCCACAATGCCCACAGTTCCATCAGATGAGCCATACCACCAGCGAGGATGAAAGCGCAGAACAGCCAAAAAATCTTCTGGAAGGGAATGTTAGGCCGTTGCTTGAGGAAATAGACCAAAATCAAGGAAATCGAGAAATAGGAAAGGATAATGATCAAGTCACTAGCGACATGCAGCCATCGCCCACTCAGTTCTTCGAGATAGCCTTGTCCTTGAGGGAAAAAAGTTTCTTGGGAAAATAACAGTAAAACGGGCAGCATTATCCAATCACTATCTGACTATTCTGAAAATAGGGACGGGGAGAGAAAGGGAAGAGGGATTTTCATTCATCCTGGTTTACCTAGTTGATGTGGGTTACTCAGGGGCAATCGTCAGCTTTACTGTAGCGCAGATAAATTTATGTAATTTTTTCCGGAAATGGAAAAATTTTTGGGAAGTTTATTGATACATAAAAAAGAAAATACTGGTGGGTGAATAGACACTCAAAGAGTTAAAAAAATGCAAAGAAGTTACTCTCTTTTTCCGAGAGAGTGACCCAACCCTAGTTATATTTCAATAAAAGTCAGAGTTAACCTATGCGTTTTCTACTGCCTCAAGGTAGTTGCAGAATTTTAAATCTTTGGTGAAGTTTTGCTCTCGTTATTTGAGTACAGAGTTAACTGCTGTCGGTGGCGGTAAGGTAACTATTTTACTCATCAAAGACGCTGAACTGCCAATGTTTTTTTGTTTAATTCCCAACTGTAGTGCGTTTAGCCATCTTGCCTGATTATCTAGTCAGAGCATTGCACGACATCATAAAAACGGTCTTCTGGGGTTTTGCCTCAAAGTGCATAAGTTTTATGAACTCAGAGATATAAGGAGATAGGTAAAGGAATTAGATAACTACATTAAGGAGAGCAACACCTCTTACCAGTGCCAAGGAGGTTCATATGTTTAACAGTGACACAAGAGAACATATATTTGTCAAAATTGTCTATGCCAAGGTTAAAAAGAATGGTAAGGAAGAACTCGTTCCTCTCAAGCTCTATACCGATGGTTGCCTTGAACCGAATGAATAAAGTATAGAGTTAGTGAAAATCCTTCTTTCCTCACACTCCACACCCTACCCCCTATTTTTTATTTAGGGTAAGGGTAGCTTAGCGATATTTTGATACTCAATACCTATCAGTCCAGCGGTGATGAGGAGAATAGTAATGAGGAGTGCTACGGCAGTTACAAGATCTGCGACTCTTTGAGCAGCTTTTGGTGATTTAATGGGTTGAGCAATTCTAAATTCATCAAACTTCAAGACTTCTGAGTTAGGGACTCGTGTGTCGAAACGGTAGCTACTCACTGTCCCTGCACCTGTGTCTAAGATGCTAAAAGCGGTGATGTCATTACTGGCAAGATAAGGAAGTGGCTGGTTATTGTCTCCGATTAGGGGGGCAAGGGTTGGTATTACAGGTTCGAGTTCATTGGGATCGCCTGTGGCAGTATATTCTGCTAAATAACCTTTTGGCACGGGTCGCTTTTTGTCCCCGATGTATGCACCGTAGGTATTGCCGACGTTTGAGGTTTCTAAAAAGTGCATCTTATTGGGGGATACAAAACGATTCCACAGGTGCGAGTGTCCGTACAAGACGAGTTGTACTCCTGAGGCTTCTAGCAGTGGCACCACATCCCGAATAATATAGTCCGCTGCCTTGGGATACTCGTAACGGACGGCTTTTATCCGGCCTTCGTTATCTCGCTCGATTAGTTGCACGGGGTCAGTATACGCAGGGACAATGTTGTCACCGAGAGAATGGGGAGGATGGTGAAACATGACCATCTTATACTTGGCTTGTTGAAATTCTGAGCTTTTCAGTTCTTTCTCTAGCCAACGATACTGAGTACTCCCTTTGGCAATGGGTTCAAAGATATGCTGTCCGTATCCCCAGGCGAGAAGATTGTTCAAGTCTTGTTCTCGTTCGCGATATCGACCCCTGGCGTTGGCATCTAAATTGGGGGTTCTCCAGATATTTGTGATGTAGAGTACAACTAAGCGGATATCCCCAAAGGTTACGGCGTAATAGTTCTCTCCTCCTGATGGGTTTTGAGGTAAGGTAAAAATTTCGTTGTAGGTGTCCGTGTTAAAGGAACTGTTTTTTAGCCAAGCTTGCCGCACGTTTGGGTCATTGTTGGGGTTTAATCGTTTGGCATTTTTTTGATAGATGACTTGGGCTATGGTGCGGGGAAAAGGGTCGTTAAATTGGTCGTTTAAGTTACGCTCATGCCGCCAGCGCCCCATGACTTCATGGTTTCCTGTTGCTGGAAAGAGCGGGGCATATTGAATTAACTCGCCCCCTGTGTAAGTGGTTTTGACGCCCTCTTTTTCAAGCTCGTAATGGGCACGACCTTGAAGCGCGGGGAAAAAGGCACCTCCCCGGTTATCATCAAACCATTCTGATGCGCGATCGGGAATGTT
>CBKWLJ010000111.1:0-21248 GCA_966675205.1 uncultured bacterium | reverse complement strand
GTAGCTCATAATAACACAGTAACGAAAGAAGATTACGAAAAAATAAAGGAAATTGCTTCTGATTTACGGGAAAAACTGCAAAAAGCAGTTGATAAACTTGATAAACTTGAAATATCAGATGAGGAAAAAGAAACTATAGTTGAAAATCTGGCTATAGTCGGAGAAGCCAGTGAACCCAAAAAACGATTCTTGAGAGCTTTGCAAGTTGCTGGAAAAGAAGCGTTAACAGAATTGCGAGGTAATCCCTATTTAAACATTGCACTTGCAGTTGTTGAGGCATGGCAAGATACCGAGTAGTAAATTAATCATACTGCCAAAACTCATATATTTATTAGGCAATGCCCACCCTACAAATTTTTAGATCAGAATGGGTGGGCATTGTAAATTTTAGAAGAGTAAAGGTTTTAGGTATTTAAGAGGTAATGCCCACCCAATAAACTATCTCTTATCTCTTAGGAGTAGGAGGAGCGACTTGAGGAAGTACAGAGAGATCGGAGTCTGGAGTTCGTGTAGGTACACCTAAGTACTTCCTTGCATGTTCTTCTGCTAACCTACGGTCATGTTCACTACCAAACTGACTCTCATCGAGCAAATATTGACTACGTGCCGCTTGATCTCGGCTGGGTGGGGAGCCATTTTTCCACCTGTATCTAAAGCCCATAATTTTAAACCCAATTAAAAAACAATGTTATTTTTCTAGGTTTTATAGTAGTTGGTAAGAGGAAAGAGCGTTTATATAATTAGACAGATTCAATGAATTCGATAGGAATAGTTGAAGTGATCGCATAACTCGCTACTTCCCAAATCACTTGCCATGTAGCCGTTTGTAAACAATCAACCGATCGCATTGCACAATTGGCTTGATAGGCTGGGATAAATAAGGGTATAGGGTAGAGTCAGCGCAAATGTCCCAGAAGTTCGTACAAGGCGAAACCATTGTCGCGATCGCAACGGCTGTTGTCCCCCAGCAGGGAAGTGTGGGGATTGTGCGGATGTCGGGTAAGGATGCGATCGCGATCGCTCATACGCTATTTCACGCACCAGGGCGTCAGGTTTGGGAAAGTCATCGCATTCTCTACGGCTACGTGTACCATCCCGAAACTCAACAACTCGTGGATGAAGCGCTATTGCTGATTATGCAATCTCCTCGCTCCTACACTCGCGAAGATGTGGTGGAGTTTCACTGTCATGGTGGCATTATGCCAGTGCAGCAGGTATTGCAGTTGTGCATTGAACAGGGGGCGAGGTTAGCGCAACCGGGAGAGTTTACCCTGCGAGCGTTTTTAAATGGACGCTTGGATTTAACCCAGGCAGAAAGTATTGCAGATTTAGTGGGTTCTCGTTCACCCCAAGCAGCCCAAACTGCTCTCGCGGGATTGCGAGGAAAACTCGCTACACCCATTCGTCAATTACGAGTCAACTGTTTGGATATCTTGGCAGAGATTGAAGCCCGGATTGATTTTGAGGAAGATTTACCGCCCCTGGATGAAGATATCGTTGCTGCCCAAATTGACCAAATCTTAGCGGAGATAAACCGGATTCTAGCAACGGCAGAGCGGGGAGAACTGTTGCGTAGTGGTTTAAAGGTGGCAATTGTCGGGCGGCCGAATGTGGGGAAATCGAGTTTATTGAATGCGTGGAGTCGGAGCGATCGCGCCATTGTTACCGATTTACCCGGCACTACCCGTGATGTGGTTGAATCGCAATTAGTCGTGGGTGGGATACCCGTGCAGGTGTTGGATACGGCGGGAATTCGGGAAACACTGGATCAAGTGGAGAAAATTGGCGTTGAGCGATCGCGTCGTGCCGCCCAAGATGCTGACTTAGTATTGCTGATGATTGACGCTTCAGTCGGTTGGACAGCAGATGATCAAGAAATTTATGAACAGGTGAAACATCGCCCCGTAATTTTGGTGATTAATAAAACTGATCTCACCCCTGCGGAAACTTTTTCCTGTCCTAATCGTATGCAGCGTGTGGTTAAAACGGCGGCTGCCCATCATCAAGGTATTGAAGACTTGGAAGCAGCTATTCTTGAGGCAGTTCACACCGACAACCTCACAGCCGCTAACCTGGATTTAGCGATTAATCAACGGCAAGCGGCGGCTTTAACTAGGGCGAAAGTTTCACTGGAACAAGTGCAAGAAACCATTTCCCAGCAGTTACCTTTAGATTTTTGGTCGATTGATTTGCGAGGGGCGATTCAAGCTTTAGGAGAAATTACGGGAGAGGAAATTACGGAATCAGTACTTGACCGAATTTTCAGTCGTTTTTGCATTGGAAAGTAGGAGTGTGAGTGAATCGGGTAGCATGAGAAGATTGTGTTTTTAACGCAGAGGGTCACGGATATTTTCGCAAAGGGCGCAGAGGTTTTAGTACTAATTGTTCGTGGTTTTTATGAAAACAGAACAATATGAAGTTAAGACAGCTAAGCTAAAAGGTTGTTAAGAAAATGGTTTAAACTTTTAGAATTCTTGTGGGGCAGGCATCTTGCCTGCCTTAAGATATATCAGTTAGCTCAGCTCTAAATCATGAATGGTTAAACCGTTACTCAGATGTATGGTTTGTAATCCCGTTATCTTTGCGCCTTCAATATAGTCGGCAGTATCATCAATGAACAGGGTGCGGGATGGGTTAAGGTTGTGTTCGTCTATGATTCGCTGGAAAATACTGGGATTCGGTTTGCGATCGCTCATCAGATAGGAAAAATAGGCTTGCTCGAATAGCGCAGAAAGATTCTCGAATTCCTGCCCATAACTTTTGGCAAAAATGGATTCGATTTGGATTCTATGAATTTCATTGGTGTTCGAGAGTAGAAAGATGGGCTTTTGGGTTCTCAAAGTTTTAAGAAGTTCCACCCGCTCTTGAGGAATACCAAGCAACATCGCATTCCAGGCATCGTCAATCTCTTGATCTGAGCAGTTCATATTGAGCAGCGATCGAATGCCATCTCTAAATTCTGATGAGGAGATTCGGCCCATTTCATACTCATCAAATAGGGAAGATTGGAAAAATTTGCCCATGAGTTGATTACTGTCGAGTTCACATAGGCAGCTAAAGGCTTCAATCGTGTTGGCATGGCACAAGTTGAAAATGACGCCACCGAGGTCAAAGATAATGCTATCAATGCTGTTCATTTTGGGACTATAGCAAAAGGCAGAAGGCAGAAGGCAGAAGGTTTTTTATTGATACCTAGTCGTTTTTGCCGTTGAAGAAAGTCCTAAGCTTTAAGGCGACAGCTAGAATAACGGCTATAACTTGTGAGCAATAAAAAAAGCGGCTGAGAAGATTCAGACGCTTGTCATTTTTGAAGTTAAATAATGTAGTTAAATTTAGCCACTTAGTGCTTCAGCACCGCCGACGACCTCTAGAATTTCCTGAGTAATAGCAGCCTGACGCGCTTTGTTATAAGACAGTGTTAGGTTGCTAATCAAGTCGCTAGCGTTTTCGCTGGCGTTATTCATCGCTGTCATCCGGGCAGCAAGTTCGCTAGCAGCAGACTCTTGCAATGCTCTTAACAACTGGTTGTTCAGGTACAAGGGCAAGAGGGCATCGAGAATTTGAACTGGGTCTTGCTCAAAGATCATGTCGCGAGGGAAAAGCATTTTGGGTGTCGCGACTTTCTCCCGCGTTACTTCAAAGCCACCCCCACGAGTGGTGAGTCTGAAGATTTCATCATCTTGTGATTCTAGCCCTTGTGCTGTTAATGGCAGTAGGGTTTGAACCACGGGACGAGAACTAATCAAAGAAACAAACTTGGTGTAGACGAGTTCAACCCGATCTACAGTTTCTGACAAGAACAAAGACAGCAATTCGTCGGCAATCATGGATGCCTCCGAGGCTGTAGGAATTTGTTCAAGTCCTGAGTATTTGGCACAAATGGGCTGATTGCGACGCTGGAAGTACTGAAGTGCTTTGCGACCAACAATGATGAATTTGTAGTCGAGCTTTTCTTGCTGTAATTCCTTGGCGCGGTTTTCGGCACGACGGATAACGTTGGTGTTGTAAGCACCACACAAACCCCGATCGCCGGATACAACCAGTAACCCTACAGTTCTGACCTCCCGTTGCTTGAGCAAGGGCAAATCAACATCTTCAAACTGCAAACGGTTCTGCAATCCATAGAGAACTTGTGCTAAGCGATCAGCAAAAGGACGGGTAGCGGTTACCTGCTCTTGAGCACGACGCACCTTAGCAGCAGCAACGAGGCGCATTGCCTCAGTAATTTTCTTGGTATTTTTGACCGACTGAATGCGATCGCGAATTAATTTTAAATTGGCCATAGTCTTAGGGGTTGAAGGTTAGAAAGTTGAAGGTTCCCAGGAGTTTAAGGTCGGAAGGTTGAAGGTTGAAGGTTTAACTTAATTCGTAATTAGGAATTTGTAATTCGTAATTAAAGGCTAATGAAATTCCTTGATTTCTCAAGTTACCCATATTTGAGTAGGGCTTATACTCTATCAGAACATCAATTACGAATTATCAATTACGAATTACGAATTTTTACTCCATCCTTCTCACCTTCAACCTGCTAATCTGCTAACCTGTAACCCATTAAACGGATACCAAGAATGTCTGTTTGTATTCGGTAATCGCTTCCTTCAACAGTTTTTCTGCGTCATCGGTGAGCGCTTTCTCACGCTGAACAATTTCACCGTACTGCGCCTTGCTGGACTTCAAGTAGTCCCGCAGTCCCTTAGTAAAGGCGCTGACTTTGTCAGCAGCGATGTCATCCAGATAGCCATTGATACCCGCGTAGACCAGTGCCACTTGCTCGTAAACGGCTAGCGGTGAATACTGGGGTTGCTTCAAAATTTCCCGCAAACGCTGACCGCGTGCTAACTGGGCTTGTGTTGCTGCATCCAAATCTGAAGCAAACTGAGAAAACGCTTGCAAATCATCAAACTGTGCCAGTTCTAGCTTCAACTTACCGGCAACTTTTTTCATTGCCTTGGTTTGTGCCGCAGAACCCACCCGTGATACGGAGATACCAGGGTTAATGGCAGGACGTAGACCGGAGTTGAACAAGTCAGCCGAGAGGAAGATTTGACCGTCGGTAATCGAAATTACGTTAGTGGGAATGTAGGCGGAAACGTCACCCGCTTGGGTTTCGATAATCGGCAGGGCGGTCATGCTACCTGCACCCAAGTCATCACTCAGTTTTGCTGCCCGTTCTAGCAAACGGGAGTGGAGATAGAATACGTCTCCAGGGTAAGCTTCACGTCCGGGTGGGCGGCGTAGCAGCAGCGACATCTGGCGATACGCTTGGGCTTGCTTGGAAAGGTCATCGTAAATGATCAGGGTCGCCTGACCTTTGTACATGAAGTATTCTGCGATCGTTGCCCCGGTGTAAGGAGCGAGGTATTGCAGTGTGGCTGGGTCATTCGCGTTAGCAGCAACCACAACGGTGTAATCCATTGCGCCCCGTTCTTGAAGCACACCGACTACCTGGGCAACCGTAGATGCCTTCTGACCAATGGCAACGTAAACGCAGACGACATCTCCGCCTTTCTGGTTGAGGATGGTGTCAACGGCAATTGAGGTTTTTCCAGTTTGACGGTCACCAATAATCAGCTCCCGTTGACCCCGTCCTACAGGAATCATGGCGTCAATAGCGGTGATTCCGGTTTGCATGGGTTCGTGAACGGAACGCCGTGCCACAATCCCTGGTGCTGGGGATTCGATCAAGCGTGATTCACTGGTGTTAATGTCTCCCTTACCATCGATGGGACGGGCTAGGGCATCCACGACACGACCAATCATCGCGTCTCCGACAGGTACCTGGGCAATCTTTCCGGTAGCGGTAACCGAGCTACCCTCTTGGATGCCACGACCATTCCCCATCAACACGGCACCGACATTATCCGCTTCTAAGTTCAGAGCAATGCCGACCTCGCCATCTTCAAACTCTAATAGCTCTCCCGCCATGCACTTTTCCAAGCCATAGATCCGGGCAACCCCATCACCGACTTGCAGAACAGTACCAACGTTGGAAACTTTGACCTCTTGGTCGTATTGTTCAATTTGCTGCCGAATAATGCTGCTAATTTCGTCGGGTCTAATGCTGATCATGATTAGCTGTTCTTGTTCAAAGGTTGAAGGTTATAAAGACGAGTTGAAGGTTAGAAGGTTATTAGCGCAGCGCAGGTTAAAACGTTTAACTTTAAACTTGCCAGATCCCTCTCACATTCAACGAATTGCTATGTTGCACTACTCAGGCGCAGACCAATGCGACGGAGTTGACCTCGCAAGCTGGCATCGACAACTTGAGAGCCTACCTTGATGATGACACCACCAATGAGATCAGGGTCAATTTTTGACTCTAGGTCTACTTGATGAGCTCCAGTCATTGCCACGACTTTGTCGCGAACCGCTTGCTGTTGAGCCTCCGTCAGCTCTACTGCTGATGTTACTTCAGCCAGAACCGTTTGTTTCAATTGCCGCAGTCGTGCTTGGAACTGCTTGCAAATTCCTTCTAAAAATAGGATGCGTCGTCTATCAACCAGGAGGTTCAAAAAATTCCTCATGAAAGGTTGAATTTGCTCACCTAGCACTCGTTGCAGCACTGCTTTTTTGTCTTCGGCTTTCACGATGGGATTGCCTAAAAACTGCTGTAATTCGGGTGATTCTTTCAGCAGATTGAGAATGCCAGCAACGTCTTCCCCGATTTGATCGACGAGGTTATTGGCTTGAGCCACAGACATTAAGGCTTCTGCATAAGGCTCTAGCACCTGTGCACTCAATAGGCTTCCTTTCATGATCCACCTCCAAATAAAGCGATGCTGCGGTCAATTAAGTGTTGTTGAGCGTTTTCATCTAAACGATCTTTAAGCTGCGACTCAACGCGCTGCATCGCCAAATCTGCCACTCGCTGGCGTAGTTCTGCGATCGCTTTTTCTTGGGCAGAGTTCAAATCCTGAACAGCAGATTGTTTCATTCGTTCGACATCTTTAGCTGCTGCTTCTAAAACCGCCGCTCTTGCCGTTTGTGCGTTTTCTGCTGCTGCTGCTCGAATTCGTTCTGCTTCTGCTTGAGCTTGTGCCAATTTTTGTTGAGCATCTGCTAATGCAGCGGCTGCATCTTTTTGGCGTTTTTCTGCATCTCGAATCGCTTCTTCAATTTTTGAGCGTCTTTCTGATAGGGTATTACCTAAAAATTTGCGCCCAAAGAAAAATAACACCCCAATGATAATCACGAGGTTAATCAGGTTGGTTTCTAATATGTCTGTGTTTAGACTAAAACCACCTTCCGAATGACCTTTCGCCGCCGCTTCTGCTGCTGCGGTAGCCAGGAGTGAGAAAGTACTCATAATAGCCATATACAACTGCAAAGACTGAGTATTGCTAATACTGTGACTGGTGTACCCAGCCAACCCATAGGACGCCGCACAATAAATTGCAATTTACGGGTTGACCCTTGAGAAAGCTGAGTTATCCTATTTCAAATGAGTCACTTTCAACTGAAGAAAGTTTACGCTCTACCAAATAGGAATAAAGCCTAGCATTCAAGAACCTGATAGCTTGGCTTCCCGCCGCTCGGTCAGCGGCTAAAAACGTTAGCGTTTTCTCCAACGATTTGTAGGACTAGCTAGCAAGTTAGTAGAGCAGCGAGCTTTAACGCCACTAATTTGAGTTATTGCCAAAGTCACCCCTTAGCAATTGCTTGATTTTTCTTGCCTCAAGCTTGGCTCACTCTCACACCGCTTTTGTCCGCCCCTCGCTACCGACCAACGGGGTTACACGCCTAACGTCAGGCAAAGCTTGCTTTATCGGTTTACCAGTTCTGGTCCTAAAAGCTTCTCTAGAATCTGGCGCGACAGAGCATCCACTTGTTGTTCCAGCGTAGCAAGTGCCTCAGCTTTTTGCTGTTCGATCTCCTGCATCGCCTGCTCTCGTTGAACTTGAGCCTCAGATTGAGCTTGAGCCATTTTTTGGGCCGCTATTTTCTGGGCATCCTCTTGCGCTGCTGCAATTGTGGCTTGAGACTTCCGGCGAGTTTCTGCTAGTTCTTGGTCATACTGTTGAGCCAACTTTTCAGTTTTGGCTAAGCGTTCACGAGCTTCTAGCAAATTCTTGCGGATATAGTCATCCCGGTCGTCAATTGCCTTGCTCAAGGGTTTGTAGAACACGGCATTCAACACCACCACCAAGAGGATAAATTGCAGCGCCATTAAAGGTAAGGTGGCATCAAAATCAAATAAGCCCCCTTCCTTGGCAGCCGTTTCAGCTGTTTCGACAGCCAGTAGAATTGTCCAATGTGTCATCATTATCTTCAGATCCCACAGCTTAAAAAAGGTCAGCTCCTCAATTGGGATGGGGATACCTTTATTACAGGTTGTCGAAAACTATCGCAGCACTCAGACTAAGAAATTGCGATCGCCTGAGTGCTGAGATCAAGTTTTACGCGAAGGGGTTGGCAAACAGAAGAACCAGGGCAACCACCAGACCGTAAATGGTTAGCGCTTCCATGAACGCCAAGGAGAGCAACAGGGTACCGCGAATTTTCCCTTCTGCTTCTGGCTGACGAGCAATACCTTCTACAGCTTGACCCGCAGCGTTTCCTTGACCGATACCAGGGCCGATAGCAGCCAAACCAACAGCAAGAGCAGCAGCAATTACAGAAGCAGCAGCAATCAATGGATTCATGGTATTTTTCCTTAAACTAAACTCAACAACTAAACAACAGACTCCCGCCTTTAAAAAGCCGCTCTTGAGAGCGGACTGATGATAGCGGTAAAGACAGCTTGCCCACAGACATCCTAGTCAAGTGCACTAGTGATGATCCTCTAACGCCTCTCCGATGTAGGCAGCCGCTAGAGTGGCAAAGATTAATGCTTGGATGGCACTCGTGAATAAGCCTAAAGCCATCACGGGCAGAGGGACAAACAAGGGAACCAGCAGCACTAGCACTCCGACAACCAGTTCATCTGCTAGGATGTTTCCGAACAGACGGAAGCTGAGCGAAAGAGGCTTGGTGAAATCTTCCAAAACCCTAAAGGGTAGAAGAATTGGCGTAGGTTGGGCATAGCCAGCAAAGTATTTCACCACACCCTTCTTGCTAATCCCAGCGTAGAAGTAAGCCAGGGAGGTCAGAAGTGCGAAGGCAACGGTTGTGTTAATGTCGCTTGTTGGAGCGGCTAACTCGCCTTCTGGCAGCTTAATCAGCTTCCAAGGAACAAGTGCCCCAGACCAATTTGCCACAAAAATGAACAAAAAGAGAGTGCCTACAAAAGGTACCCAAGGACGGTACTCTTTTTCCCCTATCTGATTTTTCGCTAAATCGCGCAGAAATTCCAGGGCATATTCCATAAAATTCTGGATTCCCGTTGGAATTCTTTGGATATTTCGACTTGCTGCAATCGAAGCGATGATTAGAACGGCAATCACAAACCAAGAGGTAAGAAAAACCTGCCCGTGTACTTTTAGATTGCCGATGTGCCAGTATAAATGCTGACCAACTTCTAATTCAGCAAGGGGGAAAGAGTTCAGAACGCTCAAACCATTTATCATGTCCATTCCAGAGATTTCCCCATACATCTGTGTCAAGAGAAAAACGTCAGGCTGACTAACAAGTAAACCTACTTAGAAGTAGGAAACAGGGTGCTTTGCAGCACATAGACGATAACTGCGGCTTTGTAAGTCAGGAATCCTAAAAATATGGGCAAAATCTGCAATTTTTGCCAACGAGTGGCAATGATAAATAGCCCAATAAAAAGCGCGAACCGGGCAGGACTCGGACGGCTTTTTTGCTGGCCTAGCCGCTCAACGTCTTTAGCCAACATTCTCAAGTAAACCATACCTGTGCACGCCCCGATCAAATAATTCAAGGCAATGTCAAGGGAGTAAAAAATCCAGACACAGATAAAAACAAATCCCGTAATGGCAAGGGTAGCCAACAGCAACGTTTGCTTGAGTTGGTAGTACTCTTGCATTGAGGAACCGGTTTCGGGGGTTGGGGAACTTCCTTGTGGGAGTTCCTCCGTTGCAGGATTGGGTTGAGGAGAGTCGTCTGACAAGTTCACGAGTAGCAGCAACAGCCAGTCTTTGAAAGTTGACTCGTTAACCACGAGTCATAGGTAATCATACCATGTGCCAGTAACAATACTTAAAATTTCGTTAATCATCCCTGAGGGAGAATTGCACCGCCTTATCTAGCCCTATCTATATGAACGTTACCACTTCCTGCGCCAACGTGACCAACAGCGCTATCAGCCCGTTTTAAGGAAAATGTTACCGTTCTAAGTATAAAAGCCCACAAAAGCCTCGAATCGTGAGATTTAGAAGGATTTTCGAGGCCTGAGATCAATTTTTCTTTCGAGTGAGGTGGAGGAACAAAATCTATTCAATCGCCACCTCTACTCGCTGTATTCCCATTCCTGCTCAAAATCTGATTGCTGTTCTGGGAAAAATCCAGAATCTAAATATTTGCTCTGAAGAGTAAAGACATTCTTGAGGAAAGACTTTATAGCTTAAAAAGGGATTCGTAGACAGCTAAGTTTAAAGCACTACGAATACTCTATGAGACTAACTTTTGGGAAAGCGATCGCGTCTTCATCTATACTTACCAACCCTTACCAAGTCAAGCATTAATTTTGTTGAAATCAACAGGAAATGCTGCAACTGAAGTATTATTATTTAGAACTGTAATTTTTTTAGCAAGTCTGAGTCTGGCAACTGGTTCTGAAATCAATGACCCAGCATCAATAATTGCAGCCGCCACGTCTTGGTTGCGGCAACGAATGTACAACACTCCCCAGCGCCGGAAAACTTTACAATTACGTAGTGGTTGTAGCTTCCGGAGTTCTTTAGGCTCCTCTCTGTAGAAGTCCAAAATCAGTTGAGCGAGTTGGCAAATGCGCTTCATGATCGTTAACCCTTACAATGCTTACTCCTGCTCAAAATAAGCTACCCATCTCACAATCGAACTTCCATAAGGTCGAGTGCAGTAGCTAGCCCCAGAACAACTTTGACTTACTCTTCCGGAAGTTGACTGATTGACTCAGTTGACTCTCCCTGGAGCTGAAGTCCTCTGGCTCTTGTAAATCTATTGAAGCGCGAATTTCTCTAGCGCGTATGGTACTGAAAAAAGATTTAATAACCCCTTGGTTGAGGGGAAAGTAGCAAAACCATTATCTAATCTAGTTTTCAGATGCTTTTGAGCAATTTTTTCCTAATTATTAAGTATGCGTTGTTTTAAAAGTTCTTTAAAAAACGAGATACAAAACCACACCCAAACTCGAGTGGGGGAAGTAAGTGCTTCGTCCAGTGAAACGAAGTTACGTTCAATCAGCGAAGTATGATGTTTTAACGGATTGATAGGAATAAGGAAGTGACCGTGCTGAAAGCTTTGGGTGAAGGGCAGTATCAGGGGTTAGAGGAAATTGTTACAATTGCTCGTTCTGTAGGGTGGGGTGCCGCTAACGTTCTGCGTTCCTACTATCGCGGTCACGCTGACGATAGTATCTTAGAAATTGAAGAACTCAAAGATGGTCCTGTTACGGCGGCTGATGTAGCAGCAAACCACTATATTTTGGAGAAACTACAGGCCGCCTTTGGCACGGAAAATTTTGGCTACCTGAGTGAAGAAACTTATAAATCCCTATCTGAACACTCAAGAGAGTCCTTAGTACAATCTCCTTGGGTTTGGATTATTGACCCCCTCGATGGAACACGAGACTTTATCGATCAGACGGGGGAGTATGCTATTCACATTGCCTTAGTCCATGAAGGAAGACCTATCGTTGCTGTGGTGGCATGGCCGGAACCTGAAAAGCTATACTACGCGACTCTCGGAGGTGGCACGTTTGTGGAAACACCGGAGGGGACTACTAGCAGAGTACAGGTATCACAGCGTAATGCGATCGCAGATTTATCACTTGTTGCTAGTCGTACACACCGTGATCAACGCTTCAACCAATTATTAAGCAAGCTACCCTTCAAAGAGCAACACTACGTTGGTAGCGTCGGCTGCAAAATTGCCACCATTATTGAACAACGAGCAGATGTATACATCTCCCTTTCCGGAAAATCTGCTCCTAAAGATTGGGATATGGCCGCTCCCGAATTAATTTTGACTGAAGCCGGTGGTAAATTTACTCATTTTGACGGTACACCATTACGATACAACCAAGGAGACATTAATCAATGGGGTGGATTAATGGCAAGTAATGGTTTGTGTCACGAAGCTTTATGTACCCAAGCATCCGCTATTTTGGCAACGATAGACGGGTAATACCAAATTCGGGTTAATACCAAGTTGCATTCATACGTAGCATATTCATTTTCTGGAGCGTCCGGAGCGTCCGGAGCGTCTGTGCGTCAGTTTCAACTACTATCTTTGAACGCAACTCGGTATAAATACCTCTTCTTAGGAAAGCTGAGGAAGCTCCGGAGGCTCGGGGATAAAAATCACTGGCATTATAGCTCTCAGCTCTTAATTTATTCTATACAAGTAATACTTCTCATTAAAAATAAAGCCTTTAGTGAACTTCGCTAATGGAGATACTTTTAAATCAGCCTTTGAGGCTTGAAGCTCATTATTGAGAATAAGGAGGATGTTACTATGATTTTGTTGAATGAGAGAACTCACCTGTTCTAGAACTACAGCCTGATCTACTTCTCTTCTTTGACTATTGAAAAGTACAAAACTACCCAACCCTTTGCTTTCAGGATAATAAATTTTCTTATTGAGATAACCCGAGAGAGGGGAAATAGTAGCATCCCTACTTCCAACAATAAACATTTTTTCCATCTGTTCCCTTTGAATATACCTTGCCGTTGCCCGACTAGCGGAATAAGGAACCAATAAATCTCGGCTAAAGGCAACAATACCTGCCAGTAATTGAGCGACTAAAATGACTGTTATGAAAGCAAATTTATACTTTTTCACCCACTTTAGCCAACTCTTGATTCGTTGATGATAAGAATTAAACCAAGCCCCAAAAAAGTGAAGTAAAAGATTCGATTTGGGAGAGTAACTAGCAATCCATAAAGAGATAATTAACAATATATATAAATGACCATAGTGTCGCGCTGACCCCAGGAATTTAACATAAGTGAATAAAATGATTTCTAGTGTTCCAAATAGATAGATAAAACAAGCGACTGGCTTACGAATTAAAAGAGATGAAGTGAAAAATAGGAATCCTAGAGATAAGATAGTAAAAAGAATTAATTCTAAACTAGATTTGCCAGGGATAAGAATAACGATGTAACTATTCCAAACTCTAATGATTGCTTTGCCTAAATGATAGAGATCGAAGTGTAGTGTCCATTTCGATAATCCGCCTTGTAAAGTACTATCAGTAGGAGGAATGAGTTGAGCTAATGAGGTAAAAATCCCCAGATAAAAAACAGCTAAACTACAGATTAAATTCTTTCTGCTTACTGTAATGGATTCAACTAACTTTTCTTGTAAGGTATACTCTAAAATTAAACCCGTTCCCAGTGCGGCTGCGATAAACAAGCAATAGGCATTCGTATTGGCTAGTAAGAACAGAAGCAGTGAAAGCCAGAAATAACTCTTCTTTCTAGTAGGATATAATGCACAAAAAACAAAAATCAGCAATATACCGATCGCATAATTTCTACTAATCAATAAATATTCATAAAAAGGCAGGTAGCCAAATGAAAATAAGAGTTTGTGTAATCGTGTAAAGGGAGAGAACTTTAAGAATATATAAATTGCTCCAGTAGCTATCATTAAATGAGTAATCTGCATCGCTACTGGATTATGGGTAAATTGATTGAGTACATAAAGGCAAATGTACCAAAGCCCAGGATGGCCTTCGTATTTTATATTCTGAAATAGTTCAACAAGGGATTCGCTGTCTCTAGCAATCAACCAGGGATTGAGTTCATCCCGCCACATGGCATGATTAAGAATCCCAATCAAACCTAGAAGGAAATATAGAAAAGCTAATAAAAAATAAAAATTCTTTGATGTACTATATGGTTCTAATCTTTTGTGAAGAGATATCATTCCTGGTGGTGGTTAAAGGAATTGAGTAGATAACCACAAAATCATACCTCATCTCAAGTCACAAGCTTTTTCGGGCTACAGAGAACCTTAGGAGCTGTCCACAAATAACTCTGCATTTTCTTTCTTTGGGCACGGCATCTTCAAATCAGGACTTACGCATGGATACCATATATAGTAGGGGCGATTCATGAATCGCCCCTACAAATGGCGGTTTAACAGTAAATTTGCGTAAGTCCTGAAATCTTGTGCCTAGTATCGAACTGTTACGGAAGTCTGAACCCTGCACCGGAGTCTCCTTGTCTCCCCGTCAGCCTAAACTAGCAAATTAAAGGCTCAACAGCTTATCAATTCACTGTACTATGCATCCAATGGCTGTATTATGCATCCAATGTATGTTCTACTCTTTTCAATGGGTTGAGTTTGGAATACAATTGCTCAAAGCGTAGAATGACAAACCAGGTAATTACGCTCATTACTATCATTTCGCCCCCATCTTCTAAAATAATGAAAATAGGGTCTAATGCGGGGAATTGAATTGCGATGTGAAGCATATCGAATACAATCCCACATATAGCAAGAGCAAAAAGCATTCCGATCAAATTTTTGGAGGTATCTCTGGAAAAGCGATCGCCAAAACGATAATTCAGCCCAATAAAGATCAGGAAGAATAAAGCCACAGATCCTGAAACAATCATTTCACCAAAATCGATAGGGCGTAAGTTAAAGGCCGGAGGGATACCAAGCCGGTAGCTTATTCTACCCCCTAACCATTCGTGAATTTCCAAAGAATCATCAAGCAGCAAGTAGAAAAACAGTAAAGACCAACCTAGATAGAGAAGAGAGCGTTTATTTAAAGCTAAAAGTAATAATAAAATAGCAATCCAATATTCTTTAATATATTGAAAAATTTCTGCATAGCCTCGGTCTTGCTCGAGCGAAAATAATACACTAGTTATTAAGTCAGAATAGGCGTAAAAAGCATAAACAATGATAAAAGCAAAATCTGTGGCTAAGAACAGATACAAATAAAAGAGTCTATTTGAACTCGGATTAAGATTTAATTTCACTAGTATGACTCCTCAGTTTTTGTCTGTACTTGGATTATTTCCTGCAACTGTCTCAGCCAACGGATATTTAATTCAGTGAAAAAATGCTTAGTCTTCACCGTAAATTCAAAAACCACTGTTTTAGCTATTTAGGTATGGCATTTAATCTCGAATCAATTTTGCAGTCACTGAATTACTACGCCTGAAACGACTAGAATAGGGTAGTAACGACTGCCAATTTTTTTGTATTCTCAAAATTTGAGCAGCAAAATCTTACATTTTCTTGCAGAAATTACAAATTTTTGACTCCAGTAACACCCTTAGTTACGTCCTGAAGAAAAGTTGGAGAAATTTTAGTAATTAAGATTAGTTTAACTTAAGATTAACCAAAGTTTAATCTAACTACAGATAGATATTCAAGTGGCGTCTATAACAAAGAATGTCGGGAAAATGCCAATCTCTATCAGCCAAGTTCCCGACATTCTCGTATATCGAGGCAATGTATAAGTTTCCTTTACAAGCGTTGGGCAATCACGGCATAGAAGGGATCGCCACCGCCCATGCCCAGCATTTGCAGAAAACTGGGAACTGCCGACTGATGGGTAACGACTTCTGGAGGGCTAAATCCAGGTACCGACTGGAAGTAGCCTTTTACTAGTTCTACACGACGAGTTTCTGTGCTATCCCGCCATGCTGCGATCGCTTTTTGGTAAAACATGCGGTTGGAAAAGCTGATAATCGCAATTCCGCCAGGTTTAAGAATGCGGTAAATTTCCGAAAATATCGCATCTGGGTACTGTAGATATTGAACGGAAACACAATTGAGGACGGCATCAAAACCCTCATCGGCTAAGGGAAACTTGGGATTGTGATTGAGGTCTTGAACAAAATAATGATTGAGTCGGGGATTGCGGGAAAGTTCCTCCTCATTCATCCCGTGACCTTCGACGTGAGCAAATTCTATCTCCTCTGGGAGGTGAGAAACCCAACTGCTCATCAGATCCAAGATCCGAGTATTGGGTTGGAGGCGATCGCGATACAGTTGGGTGAGCTGATCGATAAACCCTTCATCCACATGGGTGACAAAGCGTGGAAACGAGTAAAACAGCTTGTCGTCGCTATCATCTAGTTTGGTTCGTTGCTCTGGTCGCAGCAGCATAATCTTGCAGAAGAGAAATCGCAATACCTTCTCAGTGTAAAAAATTACAAAATGTTAAGCCAATATTCCAACCGGGTCGAGATTGGGATTTGGCAATATGTTGAATTACACTGATCTACAACATTTAGGTGTGAAGAACTTAATGTTGAGGCAGCTCTCAAACGCTTTTCAGCTCGAAGGGGGAAATTTGATAGCCTGGAAAAGAAAGTCAAAATCACCCACTGCTTCGAGCCAAGGGCAGGAAATCGCGACTAAAAAGTTCGGTTCTACGACCCCAGAGTGATGACAAATATCAGTAACCTCATATTCAGAAGAGCAGATATTCGCAGATACTGCACTGGCTGTGCATGGGGATAGATGGTGGTGCAAAAGTGGTTATTACCAAGCTTAAGTGAAGTTTTAGCCCAGAGCGAACAATCTGGGTGTAGTGGCGAGGCCGTGCCTCAACAAGACGAACAAATAACTGTGACGGAATACACTCACCTGGGTGCCAGTAGTCGCCCAAGAAGAGAGCGTGCGTCGGCACAACAGGAGGCGGCAACGGCAAAAGCACAACGGGAATGGCAAAGTGCGATCGCAACTTTAGAACAGTTGCTCCTACAAGCCACGGCTAACTCCGCTTCAGACGAACCGAATTCCCACCCATCGCCGCTCCAAGGCTTAGTCTTAGCAGGGCCAGTGCCAGTGTTGAGTCACCCAACTCTGCTGGCTCAGTTCCAAACAGGCATTTTTACGAGTGAAACTTATCAAGCCTTCGCCTGGATGCCCTTTCAACTGCCTCCTGCTAAAACCGAGCAAAATCAACACACTGACAATACGGCCTACAAGTTACCTGTATTCCCGGCTGACCCACTGGCATCAGAGCAGTTTTGCCTAGTTTTTACCCGTACCTTTAGCTTAGTCATGGTGCTTGGAGAAGACCTGACAGGTGTTCCCGCCTTCATATTCTCCTTTGACCCTGAAGATATCCAAAAGGCTTGGATTGCACTGCGCCTGCGGATGTTACTTAGCAGTCCCCATCAACTGAGCAAGCTAGAATCTCTAATTGAGCAATTTACTCCGAAGCCACCTGATTATCGCCTCGTAACAAACTTCGGTCGTTGGTTGCTGCAAAATTTACCCGAACCGCCTGAATCCGAAAAAATTCAGACAATACCCATCACCTCTAGAGATTCCATTACTCAATCCAAACTCGCGCCATCCGAGGAAGATAACTTCCAAACAAATCGTCGTTGGGAGCCGTTAGTTAAAAATGAGGAGCGCAGTGTTAGTAAAATTCCTAATCCTCGCGAAACCACACCTGATGTAGAACTGCTCAAAGCCCTAACCCATGAAATTCGCACACCCCTGACAACCATCCGTACCTTGACCAAACTCTTGCTAAAGCGTCGTGACTTAGCCCCGGAAGTCATACGACGTCTAGAAATTATCGAGCATGAGTGTACCGAACAAATTAATCGTATGGAGCTGATTTTCCGGGCCGTAGAGTTAGAAACAGAAGCAGTCAAGCAAGTGTCTGTCAATCTAACATCTATGTCACTGGATCAGGTCTTTGAACACAGTATCCCTCGCTGGCAAAAGCAAGCTGCAAGACGTAACTTAACCTTAGATGTCGTCTTACCTCAAAAGCTGCCTGCTGTCGTCAGCAATCCTGCGATGCTCGATCAGGTACTGACAGGTTTAATCGAAAATTTCACTCGTTCTCTTCCCTCTGGAGGTCACATTCAAGTACAAGTGACACCTGCGGGAGACCAGCTTAAGTTGCAGTTTCAGTCGCAATCTGACCCAGAAAAGAATAGTAATTCAGGTCAATCCAATCACTTTAGTTGCTCAACATTAAAGTCGATTGGCCAGCTACTGATGTTCCAACCCGAAACTGGAAGTCTCAGCTTAAACCTCAATGTGACCAAACATCTGTTCCAAGCCTTGGGAGGAAAACTGATTGTGCGACAGCGACCCCAAGAAGGCGAAGTTATGACTATATTTCTGCCTTTAGAAGTCAGCAATAGTGATATGTACACTCCGATTAAATCCAGCTGATTAACCTCAATTCCATAAGAAGTTCATTGAGCCATCAGAATGAGTATTGAGTTGGTGTTTTTGGTCTACTTGCTTTTGTAATTCAGCTATCTGGTGCCGCAATTGTGAGACTTGATTGAGAAGCGCTACTTCATTAGTGGTTAGCTTACCGTTCAATCTATGAGTTCCAAAACTAGATTGAGAGTAACGAACTGGTATGATCAATTCTTCTTTAACCTCGTAGTTACAGGAAGAAATATCCTGCAAGTTGCCCATTGATTCAGAAGAGTGTGTTAACTTCAGGAATTTTTGGATTTGAGAGAGAGCCTGCTCTCTTTCCCAAAACGCCCCTAGAAACTCTACTCGACCATTGGGATGAGTGTAAAAAATACACCACTGACGAACAGCATTTGTTTCTATTTCTTGGGAAAAGCCCTCTGAATTATTCCCACAACTTTCACCGAGCTGCTTTTTTTGATTTTTATTTCCCCAATAAACACCATAAGTCGCTTCACTAGCGTTAAGCTGTTTAGCTGCATTAATTAATTGATCGAGGGTTAAATCTATACTAGTCCCTAAGTCAGCACATCTGAGCTGCTCTTTAAATTGGTGATAGGCTAACCAGATTATCTCTTCTTGTCGATGTTCCTGGCAGACGGTAAAAGACCCCCAAAACGATTCATATCTGAAACGAGGAGTTTGGGAAAGCCATCGTTGCCAGCTTCCTGTACCAACTTTAATGTAAGTACCATCAACTCTGTCATAATAAACCAATGGAGCTAGAATGCGAACCATCATTCACTCTCCAAAAATTAAAACGTTCACGAAAATCTGGTGAGTGCCGTTCGACCTTGGGAGTCTCCCCAGAATTTTAGGAAACACTACAGTTTCCCTACCCGGAAATTCAACCCATTATTGAGCCATTTTATAGGGAGCGCTAGCCGAGCTAACTGTTAGGCTAACAAACTCTATAAACAATAACTCTATCCATAGACCAGATTAATCACTGTCATCCCCTAATGTCATCCCCTCAACAGGTGTAATGCACTGTTATACAGAATAAAATCTATCTAAATTAGTATGTCTAAAGGAATAGTGTTCTTTTAAAATGTTTTCCTTTGAGTAAATTTTCTCGAAAAAAGAGCAAGGATTTAATTTATAAATTTTAATTATAATTCAGGAATTTTTTCTAAAGCCACAGGTAAAAGCACTTTGAAATGGGAACCTTCACCCAATCGGCTGGAGACTGAAATTGAACCACCGCAACGCAGTAATAACTGCTGTACCATCGTTAAACCTAGACCTGCGCCAGTGTTTACTCCAATCGTTGAACGTCCTCGATAAAAACTGTCAAAGATTCTAGGAATTTCGCTAGTCGCAATACCGATACCCGTGTCTTTAAATCCTAGTTGAATATATTGCCCTTGAAGAGTTGCTTTGACATTCACTTGGCCATCCGCAGGGGTAAATTTGAGACTGTTGTGGAGAAGATTAATAACAATTTGCCGCAACCACATCTCAGCACAGGCAACTGGGGGGAGATTTTGAGGAATGGTGTAACCAATTTGAATGCCTTTCTCTTGAGCGAGAGGTTGATAGGTACTAACAACACCAGGGACAATGTCCAATAACTGCACAGATGGCATGGTGGTGGGTTGAGGTTCGCTGTCTAACTGCACAAGATTTAGCAATCCGGTAATCAAAGAATTTTGGCGATCGCATTCTGTATTCAGTAGCTGAAAATAACGCTGGCGCTGTGATGGCTTAAGATGAGCTGCATCTAATAACTTGAGGGCCGTTTTCATACTCGTCAAAGGGGTTCGCAATTCCTGTACCACTCGCTTGAGTAACTCATCTTTGTTGAGTAGGAAATCTATCAGGGGGGCAGTAGTGGTGTCACTTTCTTCAGGATGGGTTAGCTTGAGCTGAGTTAACGATACAACGGAGCCATCCAAGCTTCGCTCGCTAGTAACATCAGGATGAAGTCTTTCCTCTGTATGCTGTATTTGCTTGACCAGCAATCGAGTTAAAAGAGCCTTCTGTTCATCATCAGAAAGCTGTGGCAATTGAATTTCATAGAGGGCTTTTAGCTCATCAGCAATAGAATCATTAACAGCAATCGCGCCCTTTATCCCCTCTAAAACTCGCTGAATCACGCTGGGCTCAAAGGTGTAAATCACTTGGAGTCGCTGAGTTTGAGTTTGTGCTGTTGCAATTGCTGATTTAGCTGTATAGAACTCAGTTGCCAGAATCAGACTACTGAACGTCTCAGCAAGAACCAACACAAAGTATTCTCGTTTGAGTTGGCTGCCAGCAACAAGTGGCACAGTGAAAAATTGGCAATTTCCTGGGGTTGTCTGTGTTCCCTCACCTTCTTCTTTTTCCTCTACCCCATCCGTATTCAAACTTCTGTACAAATAAATTTTCTGTGGATTCCCAACTGAGGATTGATACCGCTTGAGTTGAGTCAACCAGTCATCATTTGAGGGTAACTTGACCCAAAGATTTGCCGAGATTTTCTCTTCAATTAGAACATCAATCAGCGCCTCTACTACTGATTTGAGTGTATCCAGACTAACGCTCAGGGATGGGCAAGATTCAAGTGCCTCTAAAGCCAGATGGTAGAGAGACAAATCTTGAGTAGAGGGTAGATTCATGGTTGTTAGTCATTCCTCATTAGTTATTAGTCATTTGTCATCAGCCATCAATCATGAGGGCAGATAGACTTAATGAAACCTGCTGGTCGTGGTGGGTAATTGGCAAGGGACATCCTAGACTTTGGCAAAAATAGTATTTTCTTGTGAGGTGGGGCGTATTGCCCTCCTGGGCTTTTTGGGCAGGCGAGACGCCTACCCCACCTAGATGTATTGACACAATTGGGATGCTCCCCTTGGTAATGGGAAATAAGTTGCATCCCGTTACCCATTACCCCTTACTGATTACCAGCCTGAAAAAATTCAGTTGATTTCCTGCACTCTGCTTACCAATGACGAGTGATATCAAGTCCGGCTAATTGCCCATAATAAAAATTTCTCCGCGTCCCCGCG
>CBKWLJ010000110.1:0-21280 GCA_966675205.1 uncultured bacterium | reverse complement strand
TCAGCTTGTGGGTTGCTAAATCGCACTATCGCTATATCGCGTCTGGGTTTTAGCGTTTTGCCCTGTTACGGGTGAAACATTAGCCTTATGTTTCATAACTTTAGCCATAGTACTATACCTGTACATCCGTAGATCAATCTTTTTTGACGGTTACTTTTTATACAAGCTACAGAAGCCCTTTAGCCCTAGTACTACCCTGTGATAGAGTAAGTGGATGGCGAAAAAAGGTTCTAAAAGCCTAAGAGGACAAGCAGAAACAAGGTGGGGGGAAACGAAGTCAGCTCAAATTAAGGCTCAGGTGACTCCCACTGGTAAACGCTTGTTTCTAGAAAAAATCCGCTTAATCGGCATGAGCCTTGCAGAGTTTATTGAGCGAGTAGCCAGGGGAAAAATCAAATTGGTCTTAATTCCTGACTCTCTAAAAGAATTAATAGATGCTTATGGATTAAGCAAGCTTGTTGAAGATGCAGGCATCCCTATCGAAAGATTAGAAGAAATACATCAAGGAATTTCGCCTACACCTGATGAAAAGCTTGGACTCGCTAGAGCTTTAGACTTGACGCCTGAACAATTGGAGGAAGCAATAAACCTGCAACATCAGGAGAGGGACTCAAATGGATGTAACTGTTGAGGTTTCGTTTTTTCTATCTCGTTGTGAACGAGAATTTACAGCAACAGAAATTATTCTGACGGCATCAAATAAATTCCATGCTGATGGTTTGCGCCGATGTTGTGTGCAGGTAGCAAAATGGGCAGTTAGTAAGGGTCGCGATTGGGTAATTATTCACTGGGCTGGAGATGAAGGTAAGCCTTATCGGATACCGAGCTGGTACGCATCAATGGAAAAACCGCAATCAGGAGAAAAAACTATGCCAATAGAAAAGCGCCCTATTTCCGAGCTAACCAATGAAGAGATTGAAAAAATCGCAGGGGCAAATTTTCTAGCTATTTATGAAAAGATGCAGGAGTGGCGATCTGAAGGATTAATTGTCACGGTTACAGACATGATGACTAATCACTGCCTTCAGGTAAATGATTTGCAAGCTCCTGATCGCGGAGGTGGTTGGAAAGGTCGTGATTGGATAGGTCTGAATTTTCTTACGCTGTGGCGTGATAGCTTTGCTTCAGGAAAGTTTAATTATTTTGAGCAGTTGATAAACACTGTACAGAAGAATTTGTATATTCCACAGTTTGAGTACAACCTGAGAGCACCAAATGGTGATTTGAGACGGTATATCAGCGATTATTATTTTGTTCGGAACTACCTAGATACCCCAGTACGAATTTGCGTGAGTAAGCCGGGTAATTGGGAAGTGATTGAAAGAGTAGCTGCTGTTTAAGCGATCTTCAAGGTGATGAAACCGTGCTCAGGACGGGATAGCTTGTGAGAATAATTAACCGGTAGCTGACCCTGGAGGCGATCACTGCTTTCGATTCCAGGGGAAATAGATGTTTTTGCCTTCTACTGGTCAATTTTCTCGGTAATAGGAGCAATATTGTTGTAGAGGTGGAAGTAGGCGGATTGCACTCTTAACCGGAAAACCAGTAATGCTGACTCTCAAAAAACTTTGGCTCAGAGGTATAGCAACAGTTTTACTCGCGCTCACTGTTGGATGTTTTGCGCCAACCGATACCACAATCCGTCCCTCTCCTCCCTCTGCCCCAGTTCCTAGTCCAACTCCTCCCGCAGCTTCCCCTAGTTCTGCACCCCGTCAAGTTTCCAGTCCTGTCGCCAGCATTCATCTTGCACTAGGAAATCCCAGCAATGCCAGTACCACCGACCCTAACAACTATTTGATGATTAAGCCCCAGTATGGGCTGTCCTATAACAGCAGTAAAGGGATTCCTAATTGGGTGAGCTGGCAACTTAATCAAAGCTGGTTAGGTAATGTCGATAGACGCAATGATTTCCGACCCGATACCACTCTAACTGCTGGTTTGTACCAAGTCAGACCTAGTGACTACACAGGGAGTGGTTATGACCGAGGACACATGACCCCATCGGGCGATCGCACTCGCAATGCAAAGGATAATAGTGCTACGTTCTTGATGACGAATATGATTCCCCAGGCTCCAGAAAATAACCGGGAGGTATGGCGAGAGTTGGAGGAGTATTCCAGGGAGTTAGTCAGCCAAGGTAAGGAACTTTACGTCATTGCGGGGGGTGTGGGGGAAAAGGGCACGCTCAAAGGTAAGGTGACAATACCAGAACAAACCTGGAAAGTCATCGCCGTGTTAGACCGTCCGGGTGAGGGTATGAGCGGAGTAACGACTAACACGCGGATGATCGCGGTAATGATGCCCAATTCTAATGAGGTGGCGAATACCAACTGGACAGATTACCTCGTACCAGTGGATGCGGTGGAAGCGGCGACGGGCTATGACTTTTTCTCTAACGTTCCTAAGCCTATCCAGGATGCGATCGAGTCTAAAGTGGATAGGGATGGTGCCAGAGCGCAAAGACCGACTTCGACAGTGGCTCCCAAACAAGTCAGCTCACCCAAGTTAAGTCCGACCGCAACTACTACACAAACTCCGACGCCAACCGCTACACAGACTGGGAATTGCAGCCCAGCTTACCCGGATGTTTGCATTCCACCACCACCACCGGATTTGAGCTGCAAAGATGTTCAATATAAAAAATTCCGAGTACTATCGGCAGATCCACATGGGTTTGATGGAAACAATGATGGTATTGGCTGCGAAAGATAGGGGCTAGGTTTCTACTACTTGAGTCTTTAACCCCGCTATAGTTCCCGTTGATGTTTTGCCAATAATATAGATATCAATCTCGACGGTGCCGAGCCGATAAACTTGGATGTCGCTGAGGTTTGTTTTCAGTGTTTTGACGAGAGCCTTAAATTTGGCAACTGTTTCTTTTTCCTCGTCGTTGTGCCAGTCCTCTTCTTGGGTTGCATTTTGGAAGAACTCATCCAGTTGTACGGTTTCAATGGGCGTGTCTGGTATGTGGTCTGTTTGCTGAATAATTGTTTCGGCTGTTGGCTCTTGACCTTCCCACTGGAGTACCTCGAATGGATAGTCCGATTCGCTCATGCACTGCAAGCCGTCTGAGGCTTGTTTAAGCTTGTCTACAATATCTGAAGTGGTTTTGGTTTGGTTCATATTGAGCTGTCAAAGCCTATTAACTCCAGAGTGACACACTACTGGATGGTTGGGGCATATCGGAAGAGAGGTTTTTCTAGGGGAAAAATGGAAAACCAGCCTCAAAAAACCGAGGCTGGTACTTTCAGTATAAGGAGGCGATCGCACCCTAAAAAGTGGTCACTTCCCGCAAACAAGCGAAGATGTGCTGGTTAAGCTATTACCTAATGCTGCACTCCGGAAGCTAGTTCAGCGTCGGCTAAATTTGCCGCCTTTCTTTGAATTTATGCACAGCAGCAGCAGTAGCAGTAACACATGAGCGCTCCGTAAGGGCCAGTTTCAAAAGAATACTTGTGTCCTGCTGGGATAAACATCCAGTCTCCAGCACTTAACTCTTGTCCGTTATAGATAATAGACCCTGAAACAATAAAACGAATTCCATCTCCATCTCGATGAGAGTGCGTTGGTGCTTTGGTGAAAGGTGCAGCCGTTGAGATAAATAGCTGTGATGGAGCTTCAAGGTAGACAGGAAGCTGCCATTTGGTAAATCCATCAGGAACATTAGTTACTTTGAGGGCCTTGGTAATTTGTGCGACATCTTTGTCACGAGAAGTCAAAATACGCCGCTCAAGTTTGATTCCCACTTGTTCAATAGCTTGCTGTATCCGCTTGAGACCATCATCAAAAGTTAGTTGATTGGGATTGAACTCAGCCATTAATCGTTCCTTTTGTGTGTCAAAATTCTTGGTTTTGTACTCTAGGAGCGCTCCTGGTCTTGGTACTTATTTTGAATTACTTGACAAAGAGTAGACAGTACCCTTTCGGATACTTTTGTTGGGTATAGGTAACAATTGAGTTAACTAAGTATTTTTTCTCCCTAAAGACTATTTCAGCTTTACGACTATGACCGAAATTCACCACCTCGGCATGACCGATACAGAATATGCCGCCCTTGCTGCCCAAGGCTACGGCCCCCAGCTAGAGCAGCTAATAATAAAGGTGGGAGAAAGCCCAGACCAAGCCCGGAAGTTGACTTTTGTAGTGGGACTGACCAAAGACAAACCGCTAGAAACTGATCAGGAGTGGGATGAGTTTATGTGTGTCTGGAAAGATGGGAAGTGAGACTTAAGCGATCGCTCACATTATGAAAAGACTCCTAAACTCTATCCGCGCCCGTTTGCAGTCAGCACCAGCCCAGCCGACTATTGAAAGTTATGGACAAGCTAGCAGTGGCCTTGACCTAGATCAGATTCAACCTGTGATGGAATGGTTATTTTTCAGTTTGTTTAATGCAGGATACTGGGGAAGAGTTCATATTATTTGGGATAGTGGCGACCAAAACTTATTGAAGACAACTCTTACAGGGCTACTCAAGGATGAGCCAGTTTTTTTGTACAGGTGTGGCGATAGACCCTCACCACCGCCTATTGGTTGCTACTGGCGATTGATGCCGGAGCATCCCAGCTTGAGGATTTATCAGCTTGAGGTAAGGGAAAATAGCTGAATGTTGGGGACAATCATCAGAGCTGCATTGTCATCGTAGAGGAAACTAAACAGAGAAAGCTGACCAGGAGAGACATTACCCTTACCTGTCTGGTGTACAGCGAGGTGACAAGGCGCACACAGAGGAATCAGGTTTTCTGGTCTATTGTCCTCTGGGGTAAAGTTAGCGTGATGGACGGTGAGCGTTGCGATCGTTCGCTCAGAGCGAGTGAGGTCTTTATGCTTTTCACCGGGACGAAGGCATTGTTTACCGCAGTGACGACAGCGCCACAAAGCCGCCTCTTTGATAGAGAGGGCGATATCTGACCAATTGTCAGGGTAACGCTGACGGTTTATGGGCATCTTTACAATGTCTCCTACTCAGGTGAGCGATCGCCATTGTTATGGTACGTGAGACATTGACTGACCAATAGCACAAATTCTAGGGGATTTATTGAGAGGGGTGATCGCTTGGTTTTAGGGAACACTAGAATTAGACCTGACTGTAAAAGCCATACCATGCATATAGGAAAAGAGAAAAGCGATCGCTCATTGCAGTTCTAAGGGAAAAGTCTAGAACTGACTGAAAATTAAACGATTGGGGGATGAATTGTTGTCTAACTCAGCTCTCTGCTCAGGAGTCAACTTAAGAGTACTACCTTCTAGTTTAGTAGCATCGCTAATGCCTTCCGGAGTATAACCCTGCCACGGGTCGGGAGGAGAACCCCCCTGCCCCAGTTTCCCATCATTATTGACACCAATCAAGTTTTCTTGTTCGTCAAATACTAAAGTCTTGAAATCCCCATTGAATTCCACTTTATAGTTGCCTTCTAGATTTTGGGATGGGGAAATTGAATTGGTTTCTTGAGCCATAACTGATGTACTCATTAAAATAGCTCCAGAACCGATAATTAAAGTAGCTAGCAACCCTTTCATAGAAGTATTCCTTTAAACTCTATACTTCCTTTATAGTTCGTTATTGCAGACCATAGTTAGCCTGTGTAAGTACTTCCACAACTGGGTAGGCAGTAATAAAGGTAGATTCACATCTGTGAATTGGTATACACAAGCCCAGTCAGCTTGAAAAATGCTGTCGATTTGGGGAAATATAAATCAGTGAAGAGGAATATGGATTGGATTGAATGGATAAAGCACACTTTTAAAGGAAAACAGTTGATACAACAACCAACACCAAATTGCTGGCGCATAGAAGGATTTGACACTTTCAGCTCCGAAGAATACTTTATCCCCGGTGATTACAGCAGTGAAGCGGATGCCCTAGCAGCAGCTAAAGCTTACCTCGACAAATTAGAATTGACCCAACCAACGTCGAGCAGTGGTGGTCAGAATGGTATTCAAGATCGCGTTTTTGTTGTTCGTCCTGATGGTTCCAAATTCCGCATTTTTCCCGGTTAGCCCTTATCATCTCACCTCACGAGGTTCCTATGTCAGAAAGAGCAATATTGATCGCTATCAATGCATCTGATGCACCAGCAAGAACCAAGCCCTCGAACTATCCTGAACCGTTTGCGTCGCGCATGGTGGGCAGAGAAAAGCGCCCACTGGGTGACCTGTTTGGCCTCACGAACTTTGGCGTCAACCTCACACGCTTGGCTCCCAATGCTGTTTCTGCCCTTCGTCACGCCCACACCAAGCAAGACGAGTTCATCTACATCTTGCAAGGACACCCAACGCTACACACGGACGAAGGTTGCACACAACTCTCTCCGGGTATGTGCGCGGGCTTCAAGGCTGGCACTGGCAATGGACATCATCTGATCAATGAAACTGATGAGGATGTGCTGTACCTCGAAATTGGGGACAGAACACCGGGAGATGAAGGAAGCTATCCTGATGATGACCTTAAAGCCCTGCTGGAGGATGGTCAATGGAAGTTTGTTCACAAAGACGGCACTCCGTACTAAATCCCCTCACTTTCCAAACGGTTGTCCCCAATACTGCCAGCATTCCTTATTGAAAGGCGATCGCCACTTCAAAATCAAACTTAGCTCTAAATCTAGTCTTGCTTTACGGTCAGCCGGGGTATCAAACCAGAAAGCGATATTGACTGCTCTCTCTAACCGATGCCGATAGTGCAGGTCGTGATACTTCTCCACATATCTCTTGCAATCATGTACCCCCTTCCAGCGCTGGTTGGACTTGCAAGACTCACCAACGTAGAGCAGGATTGGCAGAGTGTTATCAATAACAAAGTAGATGCAAGGATACCCCGGTGAATCGGCTGGCATCCTCCAGAACTGCATCGTGTTGAGTTTTAAGCTAAAAGGGTCTATCTGATCTGGGTCGCAGTGGGTCGGGGCAATATCAAACAGTGTCCCCTGCTGAGGTGGCTGGCTTTCCCTCACCCGCTGCTGATAGTCGAATATCTGGGATTTCCAGCGCACCAGGGCGTCAGCGTCCATCTCTAGCTTTTCTGTTCGGGGCGCTAGTGTTCTGCTCTTGTCAGCAAAAAGGTTTAGTTGCTCGTGTTCCAGGGCTATTCTCCTTTGACATCTCTATGCCAGTTTGACATGAAGGAGGATACTAGGGAAAACCAGGGTGATCGCTGGGTCTTGGGAAATTAGATGCGATCGCAACTCACCACGATTACACGGTTGGAAGCTTCGATGAAAGTGGGTAGTTAACAATCAGGCTTTAAATAACTTAATTCCGAAAATTCCGGAATGAATTTGCTGAGACAAGAACAAAAGTATTAGCTTTTTCGTTAAAAACTGAAGCTAAATCTCTATTAATAACATTATCTGAAACTATTCAAATGCGTGAACGAAACAGAAGCTCTATAACCAATCAAGACATAATAGATTTAATTGCTCCTTGGGGACTTGCTGTATTAGCTTCGCTAACTGCACTTGGAGCAATCATCAGAATGTTTAGTGCAACTGAAGTTGATGTACTCAAACGAATCAATAATACTACTTTGCTCTATTTGCTTGTTGCTGGTGCATTGTTACTATTAAGACAAATTAAGACTTTAAGTTTCGGTGATGTCAAGCTAGAAATGTTGGAAAAAGTCAAAGAGCGGCAAGCACAGCAAGAGGAAAAATTGGATGACCTGGCTTTAGTTCTTCCCTTGTTACTTCCAGATAGCGAACGGAAGCACCTTGTAAATTTAGCTGAAGGGAAAACAAAAAACTATAAAGGTAACAAAAGCCTACGTGATGAACTTCGCCGCCTTCGCTCTATTGGTCTTATTTCTATGAAAAAAGGATACATCTCTGACATAAAAGACGGTGTGAGCTTTAATTTAGCTGACCATGTTGAATTGACCAGCCTTGGAAAACGCTGGGTTAAGCGTATTGGAGAAATTGAAGATAAGGATAATGTACAACCGCCGCTCTGAAGACTTGCTGGGGATACTCAGTGGGGAAAATAGTTCAGGAGCTAGCGTGGTGCGATCGCAAGAACTTGAGGGCACACTAACGCTCTTTTGTCACTCTAGGCGGAGGAAAAGTGGAAATCAGCAGTCTCGTGAGTAGAGGGAATAGCGCCAGAGAATCGATTCATAAAAGAAATTAATCGAGTAAAGCCGACTTCTAACAGCGGAATTGGAAATACTTCTAACCAGAGCTTGATGAGATTGAAGCCAATAAAAGGCTGTATAATTAAGCGGAGATTATTGAGTAAGTTTTTCCAACCGTTGTTATCATCCCAGTGAGGATGTTCAGCGAATAGAAAACCGGCTCGATGCGGTGTAGTATTGGATAGAGGAGTCTTAACGGTTTGAAAGGCACTTGAATGGAGACTCACCATCAGGTAAGCACTAGAAACAACCTCCCACCATTTTTGAATATGGGCATATTCAGTCAGGCGAAAATCTGCCCAACCTAATTCATTTTTACTTTGCTTTAGTCCATACTCGACCCAATTCCGCAACCCGTAAAAGTTGCCAACCTGATGATATTTAATATCAGGAACTTTCGTCATTACATACCAAGTTTCGTTGGCTGGAAGAGTTTCTGGATTCGTCGTAATCTCCCAGTACTGTCGCGACCGACGTTTGCCATAAATGACTTCCCGGATGTAGCGGATTTGCTTTTGTCCATCTGCAAAAATCCGGTCAAATTTGCGCCACTTATTGTATCTTATTCTTTGGTGGGAGGGCATCCAGACTCCATGATTACTTCGGATAGCTACCACATAGTCAAGCTTTAGCTCCTCCAGGCAGTCGAGGAAATTGCTTTTACTTTCTCCATACAAACTATCGGCAAGGACTAAGGAGAATTCAAACCCTCTCGCTCTCAAGTCTTTAATCATTTGAGCGGCGATCTCCGGTTTCGAGCGATAAACATCTCCCGGCTTCAATCTCTGCTTTGGCTTGTAAATCTCGAAAGCTAAAATTACTGTCATTCCTTCAATTAATCCATAAGCCGTTACCACCACAATGCCATTTTCAATTTTGCCCAAATTCCCAATGTATTGTCGGCTCACATAATCCGTCTTTCTTCCTTTTTTTCGGTCTCCTGTTTCATCTATAATTAGTTGAATTTTTCTTCCCTGCAAACTTTTCAGAATTATTTGGAGTCTCCCCTCTCTGAGGGCTTCTACTTGCCACGGCGATTCCGTCAAAAAGTGATGCAGCGATTGGGAATTTTCTAGTCCAACTACTTTAGCTATTGCTGGCAGGGTTTTTCGCTTAATCTCTGACACTATCCCCACATGCAACTGTTTAAAAGCTTCAAAGCTCCTCACTTCTGGAAACAGTTTTCTATAGTCTTCACAATATTCGTCCACAAACTTCACTGTGGGTCGAGCCTCTCTCGGCGCTATCATAGGCTAGGCTTGGGTTTCAACGATTTTCCCTGATTATACTTTTCCCAGAGTGACAAAAGAGCGCTAAAACCAGAGCTAACTATATTGATATCATGCCTAAACTTCCAGAATGCGATCGCTGTCTCCTCTATGCCTGTGACCCTCACTTAGTCTGTGCTGTCCATCCAACGGGTTTGGACGCTGATAATTGTATAGACTTCCGACTTGACCCCAATGCTGAACCAGAGGAGGTGTGGGAACCAGAAGGAGCAAGGTATATCAATGGTGAACTGGTTATCAAACGCTCTTACTATAACGGTGAAGAAATACCCCAACCACAGCAACGGTTAACGCCAGAGGAGCAGTGGGAAATTTTAAATACGCACCCACTCTTTACAGGGTGCTGCCCTGGCTGTGGATACCAGTTCCCTCCTCATATCCCCGAACTAATTCATTTCGATTGCTCGATTTGCGGCTGGATTGATGATTCAGTGTAAGCACTTTTTTGCAGTCAAGCGCAAAAACTAACAGCAAGCCTCTCTTTATAGCTTGCGTAATTACACTGTGGCAATAGCAGGGTTAAAAGTTCAAAACTGGGGACAGATTTAAAGAATAAAAATGCCCACATCCTTGATTACTCTGATTCTACTGTCTGCTTAGATTCAGTATTTGTCTTTACCCGACCAGCACTCTCGTGTCATTACCATTTATGACGCTCCGCCAAGTGCTGTCTTTCAGGAAATGACGCCTGACGATAAACTCGGAGATGTTCAAATGATTAGATAAGTATTTTGAGTGTTGCTTTACCAAACTCATCAGATGCAATCGCATGAAAGGCAGCGCTGGGAGTAGGAAAGCCGTCACCGCTGTTGTTCAACTAATAAAGCTTCCATCTGAGCTAAGAGTTCCTCTAATTGCTTCTGTTTGACGGGGTCTTCCCAAAACTTAGCTTGACTTAAGCGACGGTAGGTTGTGTCCATACGGCTTTTGAGAGTTGGTGGCTCATAAGGAGAGGAACCGATTTCCTTGAGACGTGCTCTAATTTGAGTCAGGGATAAGTTTTGTGCGATCGCTTCTTCCAAAAAACGCTGGCGGGAAGTTTCATCCTTAATTTTCGAGATGGCTTTGGCTTTAGTGTAAGCAATCCGTCCTGTGCGTAAGGCATTGAGAATATCCTCCGGAAGTTTCAGCAAAGACAAGCGATTGCTAACAAAAGACTCCCAACTCATCAACCCTAAGTTGCTAAAGACTTCCTTGATTAACTCCGCTTCCGTTTGACTAATAACGATATTAGTCAAACGCACAGAATCATTCAACATCCGGTAAAGCAAGGACGTAACTTCGTCTTTACTCGTGTCTAACCGCAGTGCCAAAAGTTGGAGGATGCCCTCCGTTTCCTCTACAGGGTTCAAGTTTTCGCGCTGGAGATTCTCAATCAACGCTAAAGCCAACGCTTCCGAATCACTCAGTTGGCGAATAACGACCGGAACTTCATTAAGTCCAGCCGCCTGAGCCGCTCGGTAACGCCGTTCTCCTGCCACCAATTCATATTTTTCCTCGTCGGGCAGAGTTCGCACCAACAAGGGTTGCAAAATCCCATGCTGTTTAATCGATTCAGTTAGTTCGGCGATCGCCTTGGCATCAAAATAACGGCGCGGTTGTCCTTCGGGAAGTTTAATCTGTTCAGTAGATAGAGATTGAGAGGTGCTGGGGGGTTCCTCCCCAAACAAGCTATCTAAGCCCTTCAATCTTTTTACAGGGGGTTTCTGATGGCGAATACTCATTTCAAATTCTCCAAAGTTGATGCAATTTCTGCAAAAATCGCAACGGCTGGATGTCTAGGGTTGTGGATGGCAAGGGGAACATGTTTTTCTGCGGCGTCAGCCAAAGCAGTGGTTCGGGGAATAGCCGGAAAAATAATTCCTTCAACTTCAGAAAACTGGTCGTGAATCGCCTGGAGAATTCGCTGGTCTTGGGAGTTACTCTTAGCGAACATCGTGGGGAGATAACCCGCGATTTTGAGTTGACGGTTAGCACGAGTGCGAACCCGCTTAATGGTGCGAAACAGGAGGTCAGTTCCTTGAAACGCTTTGTACTGAGTTTGGATCGGAATCAGGACGTGAGAGGAAGCGACCAAACTAATGTAGCTGAGAATTCCTAAAGAGGGAGGGCAGTCAATCAGAATGAAATCATACTGCTGTTGTATGGGAGCGATCGCATCTTTCATCCGCTGTTCTCTCATATCTGCCGTCACCAACTCCAGTTCCGCACCACTCAGGTTAATATTGGCTGGAGCTAAATCGACACCGTGGATATCTTGTAATCTCGGTAAAGGTTCGTCTTCGAGAAGGGCTTCGTAAAGAGTTTTCTCAATTTCTAAAGGTTCTAGCCCCATAAAGGTGGTCAGAGATGACTGGGGGTCTAAATCAATTAACAAAACTCGGTGAGACCGCTTCGCGAGATGATAGCCCAAATTCATGGTGAGGGTGCTTTTCCCAACTCCACCGGATTGGTTGAACAGTGAAAGTATTCGACTCCCCCGATTTTTTGAAGCTGCCATATTGTGAAAGGTATTGTATCGGCACTATAAGGGAAAAGAATACAACGAAGAGTCGCCACGATGTTTTCCTCGCCCACTAATAAGGTGATTGAAAAGTTCTTTTATGCGATCGCATATCAAAACAACTGTTCAAGAATGGACGTAATCTGAGCTTGGTCATTACCGCGATTGTCGTCATAAATCATCAGAGTATCTAAGCGGCGGTGACGGCTGAGTTTTTGTACCTTGCGAACATCACCATCCGTCGCATTGAGTGCGGCGGTAATCGCACTATGCCGGATGCGGTGAGGAGACATCGGCTTAGTCACTCCTGCCTGTTTACAGCGTTTAACCACCACTTTGCGTATGCCATCACCGGTTAACCCGTGTCCCTTGTGGGCAAAATCAAGGGCGATAAACAAGGGCGCGTCCCGGCTTTCCTTCTCTCTCACCTTCAGCCATGCCACCAGCGCTTCGGTTGTGGTCACTCCCAAATCAATCGTATCGTACTGACTTCCCCGACCTTTGCCTAAAATCCTCAGCGTTCGGTTGTCTGGGTCAAAGTCTCTGATAGTGGCTTGCACAATTTCATTGCGCCTCAGAGCATTAGCCCACAGAAGCATCAGCAAGGCATAGTCGCGCAAACCTGCTAACGTGTCCCGGTCAATGCTTTCAAGAACCCGATAAAACACATCAGGAGTGATGCCCGTGGTATCACGATATTGCTGTACCCGTTCCGAGCGAACATCTTGCGTCGAGAGGGTATAGTGACAAACCCCCAACCGCTTGCCCATCGCGATGAGTGACTTAATCGCTGCTAACCTGCGGTTAATCGTATTTTCGGCTAAGGGAGCGACTCGGTTTTTAGCTTGGTTTTTCCCTCGTGCCAGCAACAGAGTTTTGTACTTGAGGACAAGTCGCACGGCATGAGGATGTTCCAGGTGCAAAAATTGCCAAATTGTATCGGGAGTGGGTTCAGTCTCGAACATTGCCCGAAAAAATAGGATGAGGTCTTTGCGATACTCGCGCTTAGTATCGGGCGAACGCTTCTCAGCCAAAAGTTCCTCTAGCACGTCTGGAGTCCCTTGTAACGATGGAATGGATGACTCTATTGTCACATTCCAGGCGTGTTCTAAGTCGTGGTGATCGGGGGGAGATGGGCTCATCAGCAGCAGGCACCGAAGCTCTTATTCGTTATCGACAAAACACTTTTTCGATAACATACAATCAAAATACCCCTTGTAGGCTTAGTTTTAACGTCGAAAAAATTTGGGTCGTTAGTAGAGCTAAGTCGGATTGTTAAATGGCGATCGCCATTTAACAAAGAACCCCCTACACTCCCTTGATTTAGTCTTCATCGTTCACTTCCAACTGATAAACCCTGGTTGATGGGTGTTCAGTCATCAGCCGCCAGTAGTAACCCTCTGGTGGCCCAAGTGTGCGCTCGCCAACTCGGTAAAGAAATGTCGGCTCTTGTTGGTTGATGGCTTCTTTCAGGGCTTGCTCCCACTCTGGCTCTGGCTGTGCATCGTTGTACCAAATTAGGTGAGAGTTTCCCCAATATCCAGCGCTAACCCGACTAAGGAACAACCACTCCATGACGGACTGAATTTTTTCTTCAGGTAGCCCACATAAGCTCTGCCCATAGCTGTCGAGTGTTGGGTTGGGTGAAGAGTTGGCGATCGCAAACATCCTTTTTTTGTCAAATTAGGGTTGGCGATGGGGACTTCTAAGCCTACCAACATCCAGAACGCAGGTTTCTCCTTCCAGTCCGTCACGGAAGACACCATATCAACTCAGATTCAAAAGCCACCCGCGATACTTAAGCTATTAAATATAGGGTTCGTTTGATGAAGATTATAGGAGTATTTCACTAATGAGAAGCAAGGAAAAGTAACTGGAATGCGGGGATTACGACGTAATGATGACAAGATCCAATGGATACTCCTCCTTGTTTGGGTGGTGGTAAATCTCATTGGCATTGTTGTTGGGACGCTTGTTGTGTTTGTTCTTTATGCACAGTTAAATATTAATAGCTACGACGCTTCTTCCTGGGCAAACTTACTTGGCAGTTTAGCAATTTGCGGTGGAGTTCAGGGAATTATCGTTGGAGGGTTGCAAGCTGTGGTGCTAGCCTTAGCTCGGTTAAGGGTACGTTTCTGGGTGGCAGCAACCGTTACTGCTATGGCTTTAGGGATGGCACTACCAATGGCGTGGGCGATTTTAACTCGTCAAGAACTGACTATCAGAGGCAGTTGGGGATTTGATCACTATGTGATGGGGGGATGGGCACTCGCCTGGGTATTGGCTGGAATATTTCAGGGCGCTCTCGCTGGACAAAGTAGGAATCAAATCATCAGGTGGGGATTGGCAAACGCGGGAGCCGGGTTATTTTGGGGAGTTGCTACTGCGTGTGGAATTCTGCTGTTGGGAGCGGTATTAGATCACGATAAAATTCGGCTATCGATACTGCTTGGAGTCGTTGGTTTAGTAGTAGGGGGTTTGGTACTCGGTGGGTTTCTCAATGCTTGGATTTTACTGGGATTGATTCGCCGCAAGCACCAACAATTAAAACGAACGCAACAAACATAGACTGCGATTACCCAACTGTGTTGCTTCCAGGGAAGAACCTCACCTCTATTGCTGAAGTTGCTTGAGTGTGTCCAAAGCTTGTTGATATTCCGGAATTTGAGCAGCACCAGTGTTCTAGGACTTTTTGTACATCTCTAGCTTATGCAGCTACTTGAGCCTATAACTTCTGTTGTGCTGCTCATCGTTTCTTTGTCCCGTATATCCCAGATAGAGGGTACTTGTCAAACCTAACTCCTAGCTCTAATCTTCCTCGCTTTCCATCTTCATGACTCGATAAAAAGCCTGTTCCGCTGCATCTGACATGGCTCTTTGAGTGTATCGCCTAAAACTCGCTTCAGACTTGTGCCGGGTCAGTGTCCTGGCGTGAAGTGAGTCCATACCAGCCAGCATCAGGTTGGTCGCATAAGTGTGGCGAAAGCGGTGAGGAGTCAGGTTGCTGACACCCCCTACCTTCCCCCACTTTTTCACCAGCTTGGGGTAAAACTAGGGTTCGTGTCACCAGGGGCAAAGTAGCTCTGAAACTTTGACTCAGTAAGAGTTTCACCCCTTCTCCTATCCGACCGAAATCCCAACAGTTGATGCCCAAATTGATAAGTAATCTAAATAGCTTTCAGGCAGAGGGTTTGACGATTCTCAAAAAATGTGCAATTCCTTTTTGGGTTGACTTGTGCCAAGTGAGCCTCTTCATCTATGCTCAGAGCAAGCTGCAATCAGGTCTAGGTAACAGCCTGATGCTGTGATTGGGGTGTAGGAGAAGATAATGGTGAAGCGATATTGGGAAGTGGACGAGTTAATTGAATCTTGGACACTCCTACCCAAAGAAATGGAGCTGCTGGGAAACAAAACTGGTGAAAATCGAATAGGCTTTGCTGTATTGTTGAAGTTCTTCAGCAATGTTGCTCAATTTCCTCTCCATCCCTGTGAAGTCCCAGAAACTGTCCTAACCTACATAGCCAAGCAAGTTAAAGTGCCAGTTGAAAAATATGCTGACTATGACTGGCAGGGACGCACAATTAAATATCACCGCGCTCAAATTCGTAAATTCCTCAACTTTAGAGAAGCCACAGTTAAAGATGCTTCAGACATGGTTAAGTGGCTCAAACAGGAAGTTTTACCTGTTGAACAACGTATAGAATTCCTCGAAGAACTGGTCTACAAAAGATTCCGAGAACTGTGTATAGAACCCTCAACTCCAGGACGAATTGACCGCCTGATTCGGACAGCCCTGCACCAGTACGAAACCCACTTCTGTGCAGACCTACTCTCCAAGTTACCTTCACAAGCCTTAAGGCAAATTGATACCTTTCTGGATGTAGAGGACAGTACAGACAAAGCAACTGAGGCGGAAGAATCTGAAAAACTGAGACAATCAGATTTCTCTTACCTGAAAACTGACCCCGGTCCAGTTGGACTGGATAGTCTCCTGACAGAAGTAGAGAAATTGCAACGCCTACGTCAAGTTGGATTACCACCTAACCTCTTTTCCTGTGTTTCTGCAAAAATCTTACAAACCTACCGACAACGAGCTGCCATTGAATCCCCTCGTGATTTACGGATGCACCCAGAGCCAATTCGTTATACTCTTATGTCCGCTTTTTGTTGGGTAAGGAGTCAGGAAATCACCGATAACTTGGTAGAACTGCTAATTCAAATTGTCCATCGGATTGGAGTTAGGGCAGAGAAGCGCATTGAGCAGGAAATCCTCAATAACTTTAAGCAAGTAGAAGGAAAGACGAATTTACTCTTTCGATTAGCAGAAGCTGCCCTTGAGTATCCAGAGGGAATTATTAAGAAAGTTCTCTACCCCGTTGTAGGTGAACAAACCTTGAAAGACCTGGTTAAAGAGTACAAATCTACAGGTTTGGCTTACCGTCAAAGAGTCCACACCGTCATGCGTTCCTCCTACGCCAGTCACTATCGGCGCATGGTTCCAAAATTACTTGAAGTTCTAGAATTTCGCTCTAATAATGAAGTCCATCGCCCTGTAATCCAAGCCCTAGAGTTACTCAAAAAGTATGCTGACAGTAAACAGCGGTACTATTCAGCTTCAGACGAAGTGCCAATTGAAGGTGTTTTGAAAAGCGGTTGGCGTGAAATTCTCTTGGAAAAAGACTTGGACGGCAATGAACGCATCAATCGCATCAACTATGAAATCAGCGTTCTCCAAGCCTTGAGAGAACGACTACGCTGCAAAGAAATCTGGGTAGTTGGCGCTAACCGCTACCGCAATCCCGATGAAGACTTACCCACCAACTTTGAAGTGCAGCGTCAAGCTTACTACCAAGCGCTTACTCTGCCTCTGGATGCAGAAACGTTCATCACCAATCTGCAACAGAAGATGTCCCAAGCTATCCATGAGCTAGACCAAGGAATGCCGAAAAACCAACAGGTCAGCATTCTCAGTAAACGCAATGGCTCTCTTAAAGTTTCCCCTTTCCCACCAGCACCAGAACCGATGAACCTGATACGAATCAAAGCTGAAATTAATCAGCTTTGGCCAATGACTAGTCTGTTGGACATTCTCAAAGAAACTGATTTACGAGTGGGTTTTACTCAACAATTCAAGAGTATGGGGACGCGAGAGATTTTGGAGCGAGGGACATTACAGAAGAGATTATTGCTATGTCTCTATGGTCTGGGAACTAACACGGGACTGATGAGGATAAACACCGGAATACATGGCTCTAGTTACCAGGACTTGCTATATGTACGCCGCCGTTTCCTTCACAAAGAACAGTTACGTAATGCCATCGCTTCGGTCGTCAATGCCATTTTCGAGATTCGTCTACCCCAAATCTGGGGTGAAGGAACTACCACCTGTGCTAGTGACTCCAAGAAATTCGGTGCTTGGGACCAGAACTTGATGACCGAATGGCACATTAGATATGGCGGTAGAGGGGTGATGATCTATTGGCATGTCGAGAAGAACTCCACCTGTATTTACTCTCAATTAAAAACCTGTTCTTCTTCTGAAGTGGCAGCCATGATTGAGGGAGTTTTACGCCATTGCACCAATATGCAAGTGAAAAAGAACTACGTGGATAGCCACGGACAAAGTGAAGTGGCGTTCGCCTTCTGTCATCTGCTGGGGTTTCAGTTAATGCCTCGCCTTAAGCGAATTAATATTCAAAAGCTGTACCGACCTCAGACAGGGGAACCTGATGCTTATCCTAACCTACAGAAAATCTTGACTCGCCCGATTAAATGGGATTTGATTCGTCAGCAATACGACCAGATGGTGAAGTATGCTACTGCTTTGAGATTAGGAACGGCGGAGACAGAAGCTATTCTCAAACGATTTACCCGTAACCCTCTGCAACATCCTACTTATCAAGCTTTGGCAGAACTAGGTAAGGCAGTTAAGACGATTTTCTTGTGCCAGTATCTACATTCTGAAGCTGTCCGACGTGAAGTTAATGAAGGGTTGAATGTGGTAGAGCACTGGAATAGCGTCAATGATTTCATCTTCTATGGAAAGGGGGGTGAGTTCGCTACTAACCAACTGGAGAACCAGGAGTTGTCTGTCCTGTCGTTGCATCTCCTGCAAATTTGCCTGGTGTACATCAACACCCTGATGATTCAACGGGTATTACAAGAGAAGCATTGGTCAGGGAAACTCACACCAGAAGACCAAAGGGCGCTCACGCCGCTCATTTACAGTCATGTTACTCCCTACGGCACGTTTCGACTGGATATGAATGAGCGGTTATCACTCTTGAGCGACCCAGAGTTAGTGATGGGATAAGGAGGGGTTAGTCTGTCCAAAAATTCTCAAAGCGTTGAGGTGACATCTGAGTGTAGCGAACCGTATGGTGAATATTCTTGTGCCCTAAATAATCCTGAATTGCTCTGGTATCATGTCCTTTCGAGGCTAGGTAGTAGCCGCAGGCATGGCGCAATTGGTGAGGATGAACGGGGAAGGGAAGACCAGCTACAACACCAGCTCGTGCGATAATCTGACGGATTGACCGAGTTGATAAAGGAGCTTTGCGCTCGGAGACAAAAACATACTGGGTATCGGGATAATCTCGTAATAGCTGGCGCAGCGCTCGCAATTCAGGAGCGCGAAGCGGATGGATGCTATCGTGCCCATGTTTGACTCGGTGAACTTCTATGTAGCCTTCGCACAGATCTAGGTTCGACCACTTGAGGGCAACTAATTCGGCTGTACGCAGTCCATGACGGAACATCAGCAGGATAATGGCAGCATCCCTGATTCTATGTCTTCCCACTTTTCGAGCTGCTTGAATCAGTGACTCTACTTCCGATGGTCGCAAGTATTCTCTATCTCGCTCTGATATGAGTTTGGGGGGTGGAGGAGAGTGAGAAGAAAACTTTGCCTTAAACGGAAGTGGAGCGGTCGCTGCTGGCATGAGTCTAAACCTCATGCTTGTGTATGTATCTCTACGATACTCTGCCTAAAAGAGAACGAAGAAGGCAAAGTAATGATTTGTATTACTTATCAAAAAAGGGCAGAAAAGGGGTTGACTTTTGCATCATCCTTCTACCTTGCCCCTGGTGACACGAACCCTAGTTTTACCCCAGCTTGTACAGACCCTCATAACTCAGCCGATTGCCCGCGTTGTTGTAGGCATGAACGATAAACAAAGGGCTGGAACTCTGTAAGGATTCACCCGCATCCCGTCGGCAGTCGAGATAGTCTCTAATCCTGTAGTTGGCTCCTGGCAGCAGCGGCACGGTGCCGATACTTCCAGCTTTAGCCTGACGAATATGTAATCGGGTGCCGTCCCAGTCTCCCACATTCAACGCCACCACTTCCGACGCCCGTAAGCCGTGCATCAAGACGGCAAACAGAGCCAAGTCTCTTTCTAGATTAGGCGATCGCGCCACAGCAGAGGCAATTTTATTAACCTCCTCATCGGACAAATCCTTCGCTTCTAAGGGCGGAGTGCTAATCAGCTTAATGGAAGCCGCGACGTTATTGCCAATCTTCTCCGGATAAGCTTCACTCACCCATCCCACAAAGCTTTTGATGGCAGTGATGGCTTTATTAATTGAAGTGGGCTTCAGCTTTTGCCCCTTTGGATTGAGGCATTCTGTCTCCAAGTAAGTCTTGTACTGACCCAACAGCCGGGGTGTGAGGCGCTTCGCGCAGGGAGTAGGGAATCGGGAATCGGGAATCGGGACGGTAGAGTACGGTTCTTCTGACCCTGCCCAAGACAATCGTCTTATAGAGGGCAGAGCCTCTAACTCACGGGTTTCGGGCGTCGTGTTAAAAGCCCCACTCCCGACTCCCGACTCCCGACTCCCGCCCCGTAGGGGCTTAGTGAGGTTCAGGAATCGCTCATCTGTCCATTCTAGAAACCGCTTCAGTTCTTGGGCGTAGGTTTTCCGGGAACTGGGCTTGAGGTCAGCCGAGGCGAGGAATTCCTCCACTAGGGCATTTCTGAGGTCATAGGTTTTGATGGGTGAGGTCGAGGAACTGGTTGGGTTGTCCTGCCCCACGATTCTGAGGTGGACGGAGGGGAGGGGTTTGCTCATGCTTCACCTTGTCGTCTTGTATATTACTAATTGTAGTTCTCCAGAGATTTGAGTAATCTCTTTAATCTAGTTATAATCTAGCTATTGAAAAGGGAGTCGGGAATCGGGAGTCGGGAGTCGGGGAAATTCTTCACTCCTCATCCAATCGACTCCCCACTCACTACTCCCTACTCCCTACTTCATCAGTGGCTCGGAAACCTCAAGCTAAATGCATTCAATGCGCTCATCAGCCTGCGGAGGTGGCGTGTGCTAAATCTTGCTGGGATTCAGCCAAATGTCCGAAACGCCGCTATTACTACAAAAATCGGGTGGAGCTCAATCAAAAGAATCGGGCAAAGCGTCAAAAGCAAGTTGAGGAGGGCGGTATCTCTATCTCAATGAAAGTCTCCAGTAAGTTTGGGGTACTCTACTTTTGGAAAGCTAATCGCAAAGATGCACCGATTCATGCCTTTGCTGCGGCCTTATGGATTGACCAGAAGAAGGTTGCCTATATTGAGCCGATTCATTTTGTCGGGTTAACTCCAAGTGAAGCTAAGCAGAAAATCCGCGAGGCACAGTTGTTGTTGATTAACCATGCCAAAAGCCTGCCTGGTGGGAAGGGAGAGCTAAAATTCGACATCATTGAAAACATTGACCCTGCAAGCTGCCCGATTCGCCCCTGCCCTATATTTGAGGATTTCTAGTTATGCTAGATGAGTTCAAGGGAGCTGTGGAGCTGGCGCTGTTTGACCCAATGAGTGCAGACTTATCAGCATTTTATCAGAGGCTGGATAACGCGATCGCTCTTAGTCCTGATGCCCTCAAGTTGGAAACCGCCGCGACGGGATTGCTACTGATTGCTGAGTTGATAGCAGCTCGTGCTTCTTGGTATTTGGAGCAATTGCAAACTCATGAGGATGATGAACCGATTTTGACCCCTGACGAGCTGGCAGGATTTGTCCGGCAGAGCATGAGTCTTGACCTGAGTGAGTTTTTGGAAGTGCCAAAGGTGTCAGAACCTGAACCGGCTCAACGGAGTTCAAGCCCCAGGAAGAAGAATCCGGCCCCATCACCGGAACAAACCCTATCTGAATTATTAGCGATCGCTTATTCAGAAAACATCAGTGATTGGATTCAGGTCATTGCTCGGTTCATGGCAGTGCGACGAAAAGCCACCTTAGCCGAGTTGGTAATTGAACTCAAAATGCCTTGGGTTGAGGTTTGGATGGGGTTGCTGATGGATGGTCAGTATCAGCTAACTCGGTCAGAATCAGAAGAGGAATTTTATGTTAGTAACTTCATTGTAAAGCTGAG
>CBKWLJ010000109.1:0-21291 GCA_966675205.1 uncultured bacterium | reverse complement strand
CTCTGCCTTCTACCCTCTGCCTTTTGCCATACATCAATGAAATGAAGAGGACGGGTGTTCTGTAGAGGTACACGGCTGTTCACGTTCATAGTCGTTATATTGGCAAATATGTGATGAGCTGTATTCTCCTGATGTCTAAACCACGCGATGAGTCGTCTTCCAGTGTTGGCAGAACGTCACACCGACCCCAAGATGCGGGTGACTATCCTTCAAACTACCAGATGAATCCAGCAGAGGCGCAGGTTGCATCTCGCTTTAACAAGCAGTATCGGGGTGAAACCTTTGAACTGCCGGAAGAAGTGGAAGCGATGCCAATTTTTCAAGAGTGGGTTAGCGGAACCCTTGCAGGTAAAGTTGCCTCCAATTTCTGGGAGATTGCTAAACCGAAAAAGAATCAACGTTGTTTGGATATCGGCTGTGGCGTTAGCTTTTTAATTTATCCTTGGCGGGACTGGGATGCATTTTTTTATGGTCAGGAAATTAGCACTGTAGCACGAGATACGCTTAATTCTCGGGGTTCTCAGCTAAATTCAAAGCTATTTAAGGGAGTGGCATTTGGGTCAGCGCAACAGTTGAATTATGAATCTGGGCAGTTTGATTTAGTCATTGCAACTGGATGGAGTTGCTATTACCCGCTTGATTATTGGACTGGAGTGATGGATGAAGTGAAGCGGGTGATTAAACCAGGAGGTCAATTTGTTTTTGATGTCCTTAACCCAGAGCAACCCCTAGTGGAAGATTGGGCAGTTTTGGAAATGTATCTGGGTGCTGAGGTATTTTTAGAACCCATTTCTCGGTGGGAAAAAATGATTAAAGCGACGGGAGCCAAGGTGGCTAAGCGGCAGCCTGGAGAGTTGTTTGATTTGTATTTAGTGCGTTGGTGAAATTGTACAACTTTTTCCATGACTCGAATGCGATCGCACAATGCCATCAAGTAGGCATTCATGTCCCGATGGTAACGGGGGATTAGGGACTCACCGCAGAAGCGGCTGATTTAGGAACGGACAGGGTTCCGGCATTGGCATTGGGAGTTGAACCCCCCAACATAGGGATGATGCCGCCTCCCTCTCATGCCAAAGATCAGTTTTTGCTCAATGTTCTACTGTTAGTCAGAGCTTATGTTTTCTTGGGAGCGATCGCAAGTGTATTTTCCATGCTGGATTCTTCATCATTGGGTAAAGTTCTGGTTACTCCCTAGCAGACTTGCAACAGGTTTCCCAGCGATTCTATCTTACTCGGCAGAGAACTACAAAAAGTCAGTTTCCATAAGCGCTGAAGTTATAAAATTTGCGAAGGATGAAGCATAGTATATAAAAGCTGAAATTTTTCTATGGGATGCTGAAATCTTAGTTTCACCTATGAGATAAATAAATATAGATTTACGTAGCTCATTCAAATATATTAATTCAGGAAAATACTATGCCCACCTGGCTCGAAAAACCTCAATTCTCTTGTGAACATCGTCTTGGTCTAGTGGTATATGGAGGCATTGCCTTAGCCATTTACATGAATGGAATTTGCCAGGAATTTTACAACGCTGTCCGGGGACGAGGAATCTATAAACTTATTAAAGCTTTAACTGATGCTGATATCGTCGTAGACATCATTTCCGGCACTTCAGCAGGAGGAATTAATGGTGTTTTGTTAAGTTATGCTCTAGCCAATAGGAAAAAAGAAAAACTAAGTGATAGCCCAGGCAAAAAGCCAAGTCGATCTGAAATTAAATTTGAGGAATTTGCTAAAGTATGGAAAGAGAGTGGAGATATTCAAAAGCTACTCTTTGAGAACGAATATGATGGTGTGGAAAAATCTTCTTTCTTTGATGGTGTAGGTTACTACAAGTCTAAAATTGAACAAGCCCTCAAAGAGCGCAAACAAGATTTGGAAGAAAAAGCACCTGAAGAGGATTGGTTTTCTGAATTTGGAGAGCTTGATCTATTTGTTACAGGTACAGATTTACTCGGTCGATTTTATCAAGTATTTGATAATACAGGATGTGTGATTGATGTTAAAGATCATCATGCAATTTTTCACCTTAAATATCGGGAACAGGGAGACAATTCTTTCAATCTAGAAGATAGTACAACCTGCGAAGCATTAGCTAAGCTTTGTCAAATTACCTCTTGTTTTCCAGTCGCCTTCCCTCCGGTTACAGTTAAGCTTGAGCCTACAGATAATGAGGCTGATCAGAAACTAATTGAATGGGGGAATTTGAAAAAAAATCGGATTTTATCAGAAGTGGAGCCTAAGGAAGATACCTCGCGCTCAAGAGATAAACGAATTCAGGAGATAGACGATGATCCAGGCGAAGGCTACCGTCTTCACTTTGTCGATGGGGGTGTATTAGACAATCGCCCGTTTAGCTACACCATCAAAGAAATTTATCACAGAACAGCTGAGCGCCCAGTATTCCGAAAGCTATTTTACGTTGATCCAAGTCCAGACCGTTTTCAAGGCAATGATAATTACAATAAAATGCAAAAACCTGATATTGGTCAGGTGGTACGAGATGCCTTAATTGGAATGCCAAGGTATGAAAGTATCAATAATGATTTGGAGTTAATCAAGGAACATAATGAGAAAGTACTTCGCTATAAGTTTTTATTAGTCGATCTTGAGAATCTTTTAGATAAAGAAATTCCAGACCCTGAAAATCAAGATTTTTATGACCAGCAAAGAAATGTTTATTTACGAACACGCCTGATCAGTCTTGAGGATAAAATACTCCCTTTAATTTTTTTGGAACTAGAAAATTTTCAAGATGTCAATAACCAAAACAAAGATAGGACTAAACTTTTAGATAAAGTAGCAAATTTACTTGCTAAGCCCTTCACCGATCCACAAGAAAATGCTAAACGATTAGAGCTCCTTGAGCGGCTAAAAGAAGATATCCGCTATCTAGATGTTGATTATGCTTTAAGAACCTATTTTTTTATTGCTGAATACGTTTATAGATTACTTGATAAGGATAATCTTTGTAAGTGGCTGGAAACTAAAAACAAAATTGATAAGCTCTATATAAGCGAAGAAACATTAAATGGTTTAATCAACATTCACTTAAGACCTTTAATAAAAGATTTTAATTATAACATAAAACGCATCGAAGCTATTCAAGGAAAATTAGAGAAACTATTCACTTCTCGTGAAATACAAAGATTTTTCTTTGATTTAGCAAAAACAATTTCTGATGATAGTTATAATTCCTCATTGGCTGAAGATTTCCCTAAAAAATTTTATAGAGGCATGTTATGGCTGCATGGAACATTCCTAAATATAGAAAAAGCTTCCTTAAATTCTGATATTGACCAATTATCTAAAAAACTACAGCAAAACCTTGATTATATCAAAGAAACAACCTATGAATTAGATATTTTTTTAAATAACTATTCTGAGGATAAGCAACTTTCTACATTAAAAGAATTAGCAGATAAATCAATTTTAAAAGAGCTGCTAAATGCCACTGAAGAAAAACTCTCAAAGAAATGTGAGAACAGTATTGGACTTGGCAATGACATTCAAAAAAAATTGTTGAAATACTTTCACAATTTTGAAAAACTGGATACGGTTTTATATCCATTAGATTATTTAGCTGGCATACCAGAGAAGCAGTTAATTGAGACTTACCGTATTAGTCCTGAAGATGCCAAATTTGGTTTTTCCAAAAATATCGAAGAGGGTAAGCGGTTAGACTATAAATTGGCTGGAGATAGCTTAAAGGCTTTTGGTGGATTTCTCAAGAAATCCTGGCGTGCAAATGATATCCTATGGGGACGCTTGGATGGACTGAATCGCATCGTTGAAGCTTTGGTGACTGGGGAAAAAATTAAAAATTTTTCTAACTTTATACAAAGACAAGCCAAAACAGGTGAGGAGTCTGAATACTTAGATAAATTGCTGGATGAAGCTTTATCAATTAATTACTTCCAGGAACAAGGAAAGCAAGTAAATGCAGAAAAATTGAATCCTTATAAAATTAAATTGAAGTCTCAGCTTGAGAAATTAATTACACTTTTTGGTAATGAACAACAAATTGACCAATCATCTCTAACAAAAGTTATTAAAGAACTAGTAGAGTCAATTGTAGAGGTGGGTCATTTTATTATTCTTGAGCAAGAATTTAAAGATACTATGGAGGTTTTAATTGAAGAACAACTGAATTGGGGTAAACCCAAAACTTGGCCCTTAAAAAATCAAAATCAGCTAGAGTATCATTCAAAACTCCGTAAACTTATTCCGATTAAAGGAAATTCTCATTCAACGATAACTGCACTGGCTGTCACTGAACTCGCTAAAAATTCTCTGACTTCACTATCTTTGCAAGAAAAGGAAAAGATATTTAAAAATGATTATAAAATTGGTTCTGAAGATTGGAAAGATATTCCTATCTCGGAACTGAAAAAAATCATTTTTAGATTTGTTCGTATCTTCCGAGATATACTCATAACCTGGCAGCGCACAACTAGAAAGCGTAAAGTCTGGAAAAACAGACCTTTATCTATCACTTCTAAAGTCTGGAATCGCCTTGGATTGATATTTATACGTTTGATCATCATAATAGGAATTTTGGTACTAGAGATTTTCGTACAGTTCTTTCTGTGGATTTTATCTTTATCTGATGCTCCTAAACGATGAAGTCGCTTTAAAGGGAATAGGGAACAGGGAAGAATTGGGAAGGGGACTGTTACCCCAACCCAAACCATCTTTTTATAAGTGATCGCTATTAAAAGCACTAGGCTTTTCAACCGTTTAACAGAAGTGTTAGAGCAGGCTTCTAAACAAGTGGGGTTTTTAGCTCACTTACCAGTAATCAATGAATAAATCACCAACCTAAATAATAATTATGCTTACCTTTGAACACTAATATTATATTTTTACCCTTCGTCCGAAATTAAACTTGGAGAAGTCATCACAAACACATCCCTGGTTCCGACTTGCTCCGAGATAGGTTTAACCGGAGTGGTATAGTGCAAAAACTCATGATCATTGACCAATAGCATTTCGCCTGGATTCAGAATTTTACTAAACACAGGTTTTGCCTCTTTTGCCAGATAAAGATGAGTTTCACCACCCTGAATATTTTCTCGGTCAATTGCGAGAATACCGATAAAGTCGGTGCCATCTTTATGAATTCCTTCAGGTGCTGGGTTGCCATAATTGGTTGGCAAACAGGTTATTCTGATTTGATGAACTCCAATTTCAGCTTCAGGATGAAGTTTACAAGAATCACTAAAAGCCAAAATTAGCTTTTTAAACTCCTCTAGCTCTATCAAGGCATCATCAAGTTCTTCATATTCTCTCTTAATGTTGCCGAGTAAAGGATTATATTCCTTACTTTGAAAGAAGCGACCATGAGGAAGTTTAACTAGCTCGTTCCCTGATACGGTAAACCGAGAAAACCGTCTCAATCGATAGTTCCCTTTAATATAAGGGTCAACCGGAAGCTCCTTAAAGAATGGCTTAATTACTTCTAGATTAATAGAAGTTACCTTTTTAAAGGTAAACAGAAACGCATAATCTAATTCTGTTGATCCCAATGCCGTTTGCATTGGATTTTGGCTATAATTTCGCGATCCCATTTGGATTTACTCCTTAAGGAGGTTTATACATCCAGTATAGAAATCTCATTGGGCAAATGTTGCTATTTAGACTACGAAAATTACTGACTTGTGATATTATGTATCATTTTTTAATGGAGCTTTCAGGAAGGAAAGGCTCTGAACCAGGCAACAACAGCTATGCTTGATTCCGCACAGCTTTTACCAATCCCTGACAAGCTTGCCAGAAAAGACCAACATCCACACCCAGAGCAATGTACCCAATCCCAGCATCAATCCACTGCTTAGCGATCGCTGGATTGTCGGCAAAGGTACCAACTGTTTTTCCTGCATTGCGAATGGTGCCAATACATTCATGCATCAGGTCAATGACACGCGGGTCTTGCACTTGACCTGGAATCCCTAAAGACTGTGATAAGTCATAGGGGCCGAGAAAAATCACATCAATGTGAGGGACACTGACAATTTCTTTCAGGTTTTCTACACCCTTGACGCCTTCAACTTGAATGATCACTAAAGATTCCTGGTTGAGTTGGTCTGCAATCTGTGCTCCTGCTGCGGTGTACACACCAGCACGAGTGTAAAAGGAAAGACCTCGTGAACCTAGGGGGCTGAACTTGGCACTTCTGACACAGCCTTCAGCTTCTGCCTTCGTTTCAATTTGCGGGACTTGGATGCCCGCACTCCCAATATCGAGGGCGCGTTGGATTTGCACAGAGTCGTTTTTGCCGACACGCACAATCGGAGAAAGTCCCACGCAATCAGCAGCGCGGCAGAGGTCTTCAGCAACCAGTGGGTTTAGGGGGCCGTGTTCTAAATCGATGACAGCGAAATCAAATCCAGCATATCCGCAGATTTCCATGAAAGCAGGATAGGCACAGTTGATAAATAGACCGAGTACAACTTCGCCTTGTTGGAGTTTCTGTTTAAGTTGGTTTTCTCGAATCATTCCTAATTTGCACTCCCACTCTACGATTCCTTAGTTCTTTGAACGTACCTCTTGAGGGGCTTGTGTGAAGGTCAATGATAGGGAAAAGATGGCTGTGATGTTGCTAGAGTTTAACTCGGGAGCCTGTGTGGATGAGCATCAGAGTAATTTGGCTGTTGTTAAAGGAAACCTTGTCTCAGTGGATGAACGATCAAACCTCGCTGATGGCAGCCGCCTTAGCCTATTACACCGTATTTTCTCTAGCACCGTTGCTGATTATTGTAATTGCGATCGCAGGGTCACTCCTTGGAGAACAAGCCGCAGAAGGAGAACTCGTGGCGCAAATTCAAGGTGTGATTGGTAAAGATGGTGCTCAGCTTATCCAAACAGCGATTGAAAATGCCAGCCACTTAGACCCCAGTCAAGGCCCTATCCCTACCCTGATCAATATAAGTCTCCTGCTTTCCGGTGCAACGATTGTTTTTGGTCAACTCCAAAAATCACTCAATACCATATGGGGCGTAGAACCCAAGCCAGGAAATGGCGTAATCGACTTCCTTCGCAAACGCCTTTTATCATTCTCAATGGTTCTAGTGATTGCATTTTTACTCCTCGTTTCCCTGGTTCTCAGCACATCGCTGATGGTTCTGGGCAATTATTTGAGGGATTTGATACCTGGTTTTACCTACTTATGGCAAGTTCTCAACTTTATCGTCTCTTTTGGGATTATTACACTGTTATTTGCCATGATTTTTAAAATTCTGCCTGCTGCCAAAATTGCTTGGAAGGATGTATGGATGGGCGCAGCGATTACCGCCGTGTTATTTAATATTGGTAAATCTATGCTGGCTTTCTATCTGGGTCATACAAGCTTCGCCTCTGCCTATGGAGCTGCTGGTTCTTTAGTCATTATTCTGATATGGGTTTTTTATTCCGCTCAAATTTTATTTTTAGGCGCAGAATTTACTCAGGTTTATGTTAGGAAATTTGGTCAAGCAATTGTTCCGGCTGATTATGCCATGCGTGTTCCTCAGACTTCAAAGCCATCAGAAGGATAAAAGAATTGTAAATTAGACACCCCTGAACGCGAACTCACAACGAATGGCTGATAATCAAACTCTGCTGACTCCTGACTCCTATTTCAGATTAGATAAGAACCCTTGCTGTTCTACTTCTGTCCAAGTCAAATCACTTCCTATATAAGTTGTTGCTAGATTAAGGAGTCGAGATAAATAGCGATTTCCCTCCAGTTCAGTCATCATTGTGTGAGGAATATCTAGCTTCTTATCGAAGCAATAGTACCAGGAATTGGGGTGAAATTGGACGACGGATTCAAATAGTTCCTGATGCTCGTGACGGTTGGTGGCTTGATCGTCTTCACTAGAAACAATCAACATAGGAGTGGCACTCGTGTGTTTGGCACGATCAAGAATTTCCTGTCCCATATCCAACAAAATCTTGGCGGCAGGGATGCGAAAGCCATCATAGCCAAAATTTCCCGGATTATCTTTATTAAACCACTCATAATAAAACGGGAGAATTTCTATCAGCCAATTGGTCAGCATCAAACTACTACTCAGATAGGGAGCAAATAGTAGCGTTTTTTCAATGCGCTGAGGATGTTCTTGCGCTAACCAAGCCGCTAAAGTGCCACCTGTGGAATATCCTCCTAGTATCAATTGTTTCCCTAACGATTGAGCTGTTCGTAACCAATCAAGTACAAATTGTTTATAAATTTGGGCGTCTTCTGGTAGAGGAGGGGGATTATCTCCATTCCAATCTCCCGCTATGCCATGACCGGGTTGCAATGGAACGAGGACGTTGTACCCAAGTTGAAACAAGGTTTCTCCTAATGGTTCAAACTGGTAGGGGCCAGCGGTAAAACCATGGAAAAAAAGGCACACTTTTCGGGCTTGATGAGGCTGAAAATAGAATTTCGAGCGGCATTTATCGTTACGAATGGGGAGAGCATCCTCGCGGGTTTTAGCGGCAAGAATGATTTCAGCAGTTGTAGCAGAGTAGTCAAGCATATAAGCGTTTGTTGTAACGACTAGAAGGGAAACGCTACAGGTAGCTTATCCGTGGAAATGCTCCTAATCTCATGTTCTACCTGCTCATGAATGACTTTATGACTGGTTAGGGAGAAGTGCCTTTCATTTTCTCTTTTAACCATATTTAAAATTTCATAAGCCTGGGAGGGACAGCTCAGTAAGTAAGTTGCTCTGAAAACAAAAGGATTAATTCTGGTAGCAGTTTTTGGGGCTGGTTCCCAGATTACTAGCTGATAGCCAGCTTCAGTCAACTCAAGGGTGTGCTGTATCATCTGTCTAGTATTCTCATCGAATAAGCGTAAGGGCTAGCACGTTCGATTTCGCACGAGAGCAGCACTAGTCTTACTGTAGATAGTTAAACGAATGCTGGTACCTAACTAGATCGACCTAAAGATGGATAAATGTGAAATTTCTGTAAACTTTTCACGGAAATTCTCCAATAGACCTGTTGCGAATAAAGACGTTTGGTTTGATGAAAAGTTCTGATGTTATCCAGAAGACGTGGTTTTCCGGGGGGACAATTTGTGAGCAAATGCAGGCTGCTGGCAAGATACAAATGGTTTGAAATTTCCAGGGTGTAGGGTGAGCAATACACAGAAGCAAGGGCAACTAAATCCATCACACACTAGAAATCACTGAGCAAATGAACGCACTTACCTAGCATGGATGCTCCCGTGCGATCGCTCTGTTGGGTTTTTGAATGGTTATCGTCCGCCGTCGTCAGTTCCAAATTCTGCAAGTACACCGTCTGGGTATTGGCTGGAAGTTGGGTTTACTTTTTTCCTTGGTTGGTTTAATAACGGTAGTACTCTCAACCGTGTACTACTTTATTATCCGATACGATATCGATTTGCAATACTGTGTTGGTAAAATGCACAATCACGAAGTCAACTGCCCGAACTCTCAAGTAGAATGATGCCAAGAGGGTTCTTTAATCTACTTTTCTCCACGCCTAAGTCACAATGAATTTTAGTCAATTGCTTGTTGAAAAAATAGATGCGATCGTAAGAAACTGGATTGTAGCAGTTCGCTTAGACAAGCAGATTTTGAGTGCTAATAATTTACCTCGTTTAGCGATACAGAACCATCTTCCTGATGTGCTTAGGGCTATGGCAACCGTGCTTTCCCAATCTCAAGATAATGATATTGAGTCGATAGTGCAAAGCAGTTTAGAACATGGTGTTCTCAGGGCTGAACAAGGTTTCACTCCAGTAGAAATTGCCAGAGAGTATCGTCTACTGCGTCAGACAATCTTTTCTACTCTAGAGGCAGATTTGCTAGAGGGTAGCGTTCGGGAAGTGATGCGAGTTTATAACGTGATTGATGCGACGCTTGACGAAGCCATTGCTCAGTGTTTCAAAAGTTATGTCGAGGAGCGATTACGGGAACTTGAGCAGCTACAAAGTCAAGCAGAGCTAACCAATCAGGAACTAACTCGCTTGCTAAAAGCAAATCAGGAGAATTTATCTCAATTAGCCCACGAACTGAAAAATCCTTTGAATTCGATTATTGGCTACTCGGAGCTGATTCTACGCTCTTCCCGAAAGAACTCTGAAGTTCGAGATACCTTTCCTACTCTGGAACACATTGAGCGAGTGCTACGCAATGGCAGACACTTACTCCGCCTGATTAACGATGTACTAGAAATTTCTCGGTATTCGGCAGGGAAGATGAAACTGCACCTAGAGTTCACGGATGTGCGCCGTTTAATCAACGATGTCGTTGAAATGTTGGAGCCTTTAGCTACTGCCAAAGAGTTAAAAATTTCGGTTACTTGCAAGGGAGTTCCCGAAAAAGTAGTCACTGACTCTTTGCGATTACAACAAATTGTCATGAATCTGCTGAGCAATGCGATTCGCTACACAGAGTCGGGAACGATTCAATTAACGTGCCAGACTTTATCTGATAATCAGTGGTCTATTGCGATCGCTGATACTGGCGTGGGGATTGCACCAGAAGACCAACTCCGTGTCTTTGACCCTTTCTTTCAGGCGGCTAATAGTGGGATTCGCGTCCCGGATAGTACGGGATTAGGGTTGGCAATTGTCTCACAGCTAGTAACACTCATGCAAGGCAAAATCAACCTAGTATCGGAAGTCGGAGTTGGCTCCACTTTTACTGTGATCTTACCGACAGAAGCCAAAATTATTGAAGCAAATTCTTGATTTTTTATAGATTATCGCTCCTATTAATAGGAGTAAAAAACTAAACAAATGGAGGAATTAAAGAGAGCCAGCAATATCTTTTAATCGTAAAGATGCTTTAATTCTCGCCATTAATTCCTCATAATCAACAGGCTTACGGATGAAGTCATTAGCTCCTACATCTAAGCCTTGAGGGATACTAGCAGTTTCATAAGCTGTGATCAGAAGAATGGGAATAAAAGGCAGTTGCTTGTTTCGTCGAATCCTACGAGTTACTTCATAGCCATCCATTTTAGGCATCATGGCATCCATCAAAATTAAATCAGGTGGCAAAGCTTCTACCTTGGATAGAGCTAATTTACCATTTTGAGCTACATCAACCTCATATCCCTCTTCGGTTAAAATCGTCTGTAGTAGAAATAAATTATCCTCTATATCATCTACTACTAGAATGCGTTTAGCTTGGTTTTGACGTTTAGCTTGGAAAGGAAACATAAAAAAGCTCCTTTGAAGCAAAAATGCTTTAAATATCTTAGGTGTGGAATTTTATACTGCTATCATTCCTGTTTTTTAGCGGATTTACCTCCTACCTTAGGGGAATTTTAGCTGTAGCTAATGTAGTTCTTTTGTAAACTTCTGGTAGTTTCCACCAAGGAACACGAGGGTATTCATGATGTTCTTGGTGATAGCCAAAATGGTAGCAAGTGATAAATGACCAGAAAATGGGCAGTGGGGTACTTTGTGCAAAATGAAAGTTGGTATATCCGCCTTCCGGCTCCCGGTGTGTTAAGAATGTTCCAAAATAAAATAGCTGCAATGAACTCAAAATCGGAGGGATAACCCAAAACAGAATTAAATTGCTCTCAGCTACAGGGATTACGTATTTAAGAAAGTTGAATATAATGATAAGTCCGAGGACTCGCCTCCAGCTCCAGTAGCCCTTCATAAAATGGAAGTACCAGGCAAAAAAGTTTTTATGTCTAGTATCGTGAAAATCAGGGTCTAGTTGACTAGCCGGATGCTGGTGGTGCAGCCAGTGCTTTTTCGCTAAATTTTGATAAGAAAATAATCCATAAGCTAAAGCTGATACTGAACCAATTAGATCATTAATCCTGTGATTCTTTGGCACAACCAGCCCATGTATAGCATCATGAGCGGTAATAAATAATCCTGTATAAAGAAAAGCTTGTAAAAATATAGCGATCGCTATCCCATAAGCAGGAATTTTGGAGACGTTGATAGAAAGTAAAAAAACAAGGTTAATTGCCCATAAACCCATGATGATAAAAGCAATTAAAACTCCCTTAATTTCTCCTTTTTTTCTTAAAAGATACAGAGATTTTATCGGTTTTATAGATATTTTTTCAGCTTGAAACACACCTTTACTCCATTAAAAGAAAAGATTTACAAGTTATTGGTTTAACCTAGAGATTGAGAGGAAAATTCTATGAAGGGTGAGTGTTGTTCACCTCTTAACAGCAACTCTGCACAAGTTCACATTTTGACCGAAACAATTTTGAATTTTAGATTTTGGATTTTGGATTGGGTATCTTTGGTTTCAAGCCCTGTCTTTCAAGACGGAAGAAATCGTAAATTTAACATCCTCGCATTTTCCAGCTCTACACTTTAGAGTGGAGTTAATCCAAAATCTCAAATCCTCGCTACGCTGCGTTCGCTATGCTGCTAGCGTACCATGCTACACAAACGCTATCGCATATCCAAAATCGATTGACCTTTATTTGCTAGGGTGTTAACTTTTTAAATCTTAACAAATCAACCAATACTAGCTTTATATCTATGGGTTTAAACTTTATTCATTCCAATGGAATGAGGTTATTTATTGCAGGTCTGTATTGCTGAATACATCAGCAATACAACCCTATTCTCTACCTTAAAGTGTCAGGCTTTAACGGCTTTGCCGATGTACCATACAGAAGTATTTTCGTTAATTTGAATTTTAAATGATTCAAATTTATTATCTTTATTTTGATGGTTTAATCCCTGGAACACCATATTGATCAGAGTTTGGAAATTAGTTCCGTCAGTCATGTCAAACCCTTTAATAACGATATCCCTGAAGCCAGTGTTTTCCATGTTAGTTATCAATTCCTGGGGAGTGATAAACTTATTCCAATCGTGAAGCCCCTTTGGCAATTGTTTAAGAATATCCTCTAAAAGCCAAATCATTATCACTTTAGACTTAAAAGTTTTGTTGATGGTATCGAATAAAAACAAACCCTCCTTGTTTAGGACTCGATAAACCTCTGAAACAACCTTGTTCCAATCGTCAACATGCTCTAAAACATCAAAACACAAAACCATGTCAAAGGTATTGTCATCGTAAGGCAATTTCTCAGCGATTCCAGATTGATAGTCAATTTTTAAGTTACTTTTTATAGCATGGTCTTGTGCTGCTTTGATTGAATTGGGAGATAAATCAATTCCTGATACTTGGGCTCCTAATTTAGCTGCAAATTCACAAGCCGCTCCACCCCCACAGCCAACATCTAAAACTTTCATTCCTTGCCAATTGGGACTATAGTTTTCAAAAAACTCAAATCTTGACTGATTTAAATAATTAGATAAATATAATGTTTCACCTTCGCTCCACCATTTATCTGCATTAATTTCGTAGTATTTTAAATCATTCTTTGTCATGGCTTTTTCTCTTTAAATAGATGGACGACATAAAATGCCGTCCATTTCATAGGGGGAAACGATTCGTTTTTCTTGTTGCCTTTAACCTGCATTCCCTTTTTCCTGTTAAGGGAAAAGAGATTTTGGCAAGAAGCCTACTCATTCCGCACTCTGATGCGTGTCAATCTTCTCTTAAGACCTAGGCGATGTGTTCATCTGTGCCATTGTCTGTGTCGGTTGGACAAACCCGAAGTAGGCAGCAACGGCTGCTGTTAAGGCGTTGAACCAAACATTGTGGCCGAAGATTGGCATTAAGTTAAACGTTGTCTTAGCTAAAGGTAGTAATCCCATGATTGCGATCAAAAAATAAGCGATCGCAAAACCACGATTGAAGAAACGCGCCCCCCCCGAAGTGGTATAGGAAACAATTCCTAAGATCCCTACTATTATGTGTACAATGTTATGCAAAAGATTGGTGGGAAATAGCCCGAATAAATAGCCAAACCCCGCACTGTAGATACTAGGAGCCGCATCAATAGGAATAAGTTCACCTGTAGACGGCAGCGAAACAAAGCCTGGTACAAATCCAGCTACACCAATAAGTACGAAGATAATTCCGATGAAAAGAGCACAGTAACGCTCTGCCATGTTTTCCCTGTTTATGTTGTCCATCTTTTTGATTACCTCATTTTTTAAATTTTTTAAGAATTGGTGTCTTGCCCCTAGCTGCTTTACTTCTACTGAAGCTTCATCATGAGTAGAAAGGGATTATACTTTCTATTCAACTTATATTTCATCGAGTTAACTCTATCAAAAGGACTTATTAATTTTTGCCGAGACGTGTGTCATCCTATACGAAAAAAGTTAACTCAAGAATTCAAAAAATCTTCATTAAAATTAATGTAAAGTGAAAAATTCTTCGGCAACTGAAGGGTGAATCCCGATAGTGTCATCGAAATCTTTCTTGGTTGCTCCTATGCGGATAGGAAGCGCAAGGCATTGAATAATATTGATTGCCCCTTCACCTACCATGTGAGCACCTAGTACCCGATCAGAGCGACTATCTACCACTAACTTAATTAGGGTTTTCTCTTTTCGTTGAGCCAGACTATGTACAAGCGGACGAAACTTGGAGCGATAGCATTGCACATAATCACCTATTGTCTGCCGAGCTTGGGCTTCACTTAAACCAACCGTTGCTGCCTCAGGGTGGGAGCTAACAGTCGCGGGAACACATTCATAACAGATAACATGGGGATTATTCCCAAATTCAGTATCGGCAAAAGCTCGACCTTGAGCAATAGCAATTGGAGTAAAATTCAGCCGATTGATACAATCCCCAACTGCAAAAATATTCGCTTGTGAAGTTCGGCAGTAATTATCGACGACAATGGTATTGTCAGTAACTTTAACACCTGCTCTTTCTAGAGCCAAGCTACTGATATTAGGGACACGACGTGTACCATCGAGGATGGTATCCACGCTCAAGGGACTTGGGCTTTTCGGTGACACAATCACATTCAGTTCATCCTCCTTACGTTCAATTTCTTTGACCGCAGTGTTATCGAGAATCTGAATACCCCGTTGGGTTATCCCCTCCGTAACAGCCATGCCAATATCTTGATCAAAATTAGATAAAATATGGTCTTCCTCAATGATCTGAGTAACCTGGGAACCAAGATTGTTCATAATTCCCGCTAATTTCACAGCAATATAATCCCCGCCAAGGACTGCTATTTGCTTGGGTTGCTGTTTGAGATTAAATAGTTCTCCTGCGGTGATGGCATGTTCAATTCCTGGTATCTCTAGTTTGATGGCTTTTGCCCCTACTGCAATCAAAATTTTGTTGGCAGTAATCTGACGGCCTGCAACGTCTAAGGTATGAGCATCGATAAAGCTAGCACTACCCTTAATCAACTCAATCCCTGCTTCTTGGAGCGATCGCATATGCCTCTGGCTGAGACGATGGATTTCTTGCTCTTTAGCGGTAATAAACTGCGACCAATCAAAGATATTGTTGTCTTGATTCCAACCGTAGCCTGCTGCATCTTGAGAATCCTCAGAGAATTCAGCCGCAAAAGACATGAGTTTTTCCGGAATACAGCCTCGGATAACACAAGTTCCGCCGACTAGATCTTGTTCTGCGATCGCAACACGGGCCCCATAGCCAGCAACTTGTTTACCCGCTGCAAGACCTCCAGGCCCCGCTCCAATGATAAGAAGGTCATAATCGAATGTCATGACTGAATCAGGTTAGCTTTTACTGTTGGGTATTAGTCGTAATCGACAATTTCCTCGTACTTTTCACCCTTCTGGCAGCTTTGAAACGAGACAAACACGCTTCAAGATGAGGACACTCTTCACATTGCAGTTCTTTGCCTGGATTGGAACACCCACAAGGTGGATTTAAGAAACACTCGGAAGGGTGTTTGGGTGTATCGCAATCTTGCAAGACAATGCTAAAAATTGTTTCTCGTAAACTAAAAATCATATTTCGATAAAGCATAACGTTGCTTTTTAGCAGTAATATCTCTGAATGTATTTTGAAGAGCCAAGGAATTTATTGCTTCATCCTTAGAGCATGTCTTTCCTTGACTGAAGGAATAGTTCTGTATTACTTCAGGTTGTTGCCGTTACTACAATAGACCCCTCTCCTGAATTCTGACTCCTGACTCCTGACTCCTATTTTCAGATTAGGTCTAATTTCTTAAACTCCCCAATGGACGAGGTCGTCGTCGCCTCCTTCCGGTATTGCCTTGAAGCGAATGTGAGTAGCGATCGCGTTCACTCTTGTTCTACCAGAATACCGATGCTGTAACGTAGTGCAGCACAGAGAATTGTTTACGGGTTAAAACAGAGTGCGATCGCTTGCTTAATGGCTATCGCATCACCTCGTTACCAGCTTTGAGAATCAGTACACAGCTTGGGCCATGTGTAATTCGGCTATCCATCACCATTTGTACCGCTTCATTCAAGGGAAGAGGCAGTTTTTCTATTGTTTCTGTTCCCTCTTGATCAGGTTGCGTAAAACTTAACTGCTGTGTCAAAAATAGATGCACAGGACAATAAACAATGGATGTATCGATATGAAAAAATCCTAAATCGTTCCATTTCTCGGCTTTGATTCCCAGCTCTTCTTGAATTTCCCGTTGTGCTGCTTCTAGAGGAGGTTCATTTTCCTCCAGTGCACCGCACACCACTTCGATACTTTCTTTCCCAAGAGCGTAACGAAATTGCCGAGTGAGGTAGACGGTGCGATCAGTATCTATTGGTAAAATCGCAACACCAGGTCTTAATGTGACAGTACCATAAAGACCCGGTTGCCCGTCCGGTTGAAGCACTTGGTCTTCTCGAACTTTGATAAACGAATTTTGGTACTTCTGACTCGTTTCTTGTATTGTCCAAGGGCCGTGTTTTTGTGCCATAATCAATTCCTTTACTCTTTCTCCATTCTCATCAAAAAATTACCTATCCTTCCTCTCCTCCAGCTTTTTCATAGGCATTCTTTAGAGCGAGAAGAAAGTAACTTTCCTCGTTCCCTTGTCTGGAGCATCAGGAACCTCTGTCCTAACGATGAGGATTAAAAATTCGTAATACACACAAGCATAATTCGTAATTGACTTTTAGATGGAGATTTAGACCCTAACTGAACGTAAGCGATTTGAAAAATCGGAGGCTCTAACCCACCTTTTAATTACGAACTACAAATTCATAATTACGAATTAGTGTTCAAACGGCAGCGATAAGAAGTTCTCTGTTAAATTCTAATCTTCTTTCAAGATATATAAAATTTAAAATTGTTTCATCAGTCTCTTGAATGATATTTTTGTGTCATAGCCAACTTTACATAGATACCGGAAAAGTATGGCATAACCGCGCCCTTACACATAATGTGTATTCTACTCGATTGAAAACTGCGATACGGATGCAACTTCTATCAGTAAAAGCAAGATGTAGTCCTAGATACTGCACCGCACAATTAAAACTATTTCTTAAGGCTCTATTCTTTTAATTCTTAAGAATGGGGTTAAACACCTCTAGTTTTGAGAGTATTTAATTATAAATTTAAATTCTGCGTTCTAAATGAACTACAGCTATGAATTGTCAACAATCTCTGGATGAAATCGAATGCTACTTAATTCAAACCTTAACGGGATTTGAAGTGATACCAGCTAATTTCGGGTGGCATATTCATCAAGGAGATGCATACTATGGAATACTGCAATATCAAGAAGCAAAAGGCTGGCGAGGTGATGCTTTCAATCAGCTACCTTTAGATATAAAAGAACAACTTAAAAAATTTGCCCTGGACATGCGCGTAGCAATAGATTTCACTCAAGTAGCGTGAATAAACTTGATTATTGGGAATGGGGAACAGTAAACAGGGAGGGTTGTGGACGAGGATGTCATGAGACTTCTTGCAGCAGTCGGGCACTCCTTAACGGGGAACGAGGAACAGTAAACAAGAATGGACACAAACAGCAGACGCTCGTAAACTCGCTACCGCTATGCTGCTATCGCACCATGCTACGCAAACGCTATCAAAAAAATACTTTTGCCAGAGGTTTATTGAATAGCGCGATCGCACTTTTTGAACAGTTAGCTTTGAGTTCATAGTCTCCCTTGAGCCATCTGTGTACTCTCATCCCTACGACACGGGTTGCCAAATTTTAATCGTTTGGTCACTACTACCACTCACCAAAACATGGCCACTGGGACTAAAAGCGATCGACTCAACCGCTCTAAAATGCCCAGAAAGAGTACATAATCGTTTCCCCGAATGCCAGTTCCAAAGTTCAATCAGCTTGCCACTCGCGCAGGCAAGAGTTTGACCATCTGGACAAAATGTAATCGCTCCTGTTCCCTGAGATTGAGTCATCAGAAAGCGCAACTGTTTCCCGGTATTGGGACTCCACAACTGAACGGCCGTACTGCTGCCACTGGCAAGGGTGTGACCATCGGGGCTAAACGCTAGCGCGGTAATTTCACTTAACTGACTCGAAAACGTGCGTAGCAGTCTACCCGTGTGGGGATTCCACAACTCCAGCGTCCCATCCAAACTGCCAACTGCACAGGTATGACCATCAGGGCTAAAGGCTACAGTTCGAGCAGAATTGGAGTTTCCGGCAAGGATACGCAGTAACTTACCTGTCCGCACAGCCCAAACTTTAATTTCCCAATCCCCACTACTCACCAGCATCTGGCCATTGGGACTAAATATAAGGTAGCGCACGCGATCGGGACGCCCTGTGAGTGTTTGTTGCAACTCTCCAGTTTCTAATGACCATAACTTAATGGTTTTTTCATAACCCCCACTGGCTAGCATCTGACCCTCAGGACTGATAGCGACACAATTCACGCGCTGGGTGTGGGCAGTTAGGGTGTTTTGTATCACTCCATTACTCAGATTCCACAAGCGGATGGTTTTGTCATAGCTGCCACTCACTAGCGTTTGACCATTAGGGCTGATAGCTACTGATTTCACCGCATCTGAATGACCTGAGAGGGTACGGCGCAGTTTTACTTTAGCCCAAAGACTGGGTGTAGTGGTGGTGGGGAGAAAGCTGGAAATGAGGGATAAGATGCCTTTGGGTTTTGAGGGAACAGGGTCAGGCGATCGCTTATCTTCCACAATCGGTGGCGGTGGTGGCAACTCTGGTGCGGGTGAAATAATTTCCTCCAGGCAGCGCAAAATCATTTTTGGCGTTTGTGGGCGTTTACCAGGAAACACTGCCATCAGGTAATCAATTAAATCTGCAAACTCTCGCGAGACTTGGGGCGCTGCCTCTCGCCATTGCAGCCGACCCGTTCGGGGGTCTTTATCAAAATCATTGGGATGTCTACCCGTTAATAAAAACACAAAGGTTCGTCCCAAGGCAAAGAAATCGGATTGAGCAACGGCGTGGCCTTCTGCTTGTTCGGGTGGCGTGAAACCTGTAGAAATAATCACAGTTCCCGTTGCATTCTGTTTTTGTTTCTGCAAATAGGTATCTGTAATTTCTCGAACCGCACCAAAATCAATTAAGGCTAATTGCCCTGTGCTGCGAATCATGATGTTGGAGGGTTTGATATCTCGGTGTACCATTTCCTGGTGATGGACTTGCTCTAAGATTTCTGCAAGTTGCTTCAACCAGGCGATCGCTTGTTCTTGATTAATGGGTTGGTTGCCTCGACTGGCCTGCCATTGCTTTAAATTCAAACCCTCAATTTTCTCCATCACCAGGCAGTGATAGTGTTCTCCTGTCGAGTTACTCAGCGTGAAATATCCATCAGGCTCAACTCTAGGAATACCGGGATGCTGTAGCCGACTCAAAACCACTGCTTCTCGCCGAAACAAAGCGATCGCTTTTTTTTTGCCCTCTGGACTAGGGAAACGATCCATCCGCAGCACTTTCAGAACTTTCTGTGTCCCACGATCATCCACTTCAAAAGTTTGACCAAACCCTCCTTTTCCCAAGCTTCGGCGCACTTGATAGCGGTCTTTGAGTAGCATCCCTGGTTGAATCATGTCTTTTACTAACAAGCCTGGATGAATCATGAGAGTCCCTGACAGCAGTTTTGTCTATGTAGCTCTTATTACATATCTCTCTGGTCAAGAGTCCTTATGCACAATGCTTTTCCTCACTGACATAACTATTCAATAAGTTGCAGCAAATTGCGAATATTGCTTGGGGCATACCCTATGGCTTGTGGAGGTTTGCCTTGTAGCATTAATAAAATTTCATTTAGCCGCTCTTTCATACTGTTAGTCACTCTCAATATCATATGCAGCCTCTCTACCACCCTCATTAGAATTAGGCGAATTTGGATTTCTTTGAGGTCTTCTGGCTCAGACTCTTTAACTAAACACAGGCTCTTGAGCAATCCCAGGCGATCAAGACACTGAGTGTCAAGAACTGCTACAAGGTCTTGACAAATTTGTTCGATTAATTGATTAGTCACATATTTTTTAAGTACAGGCTGGATGGTGAAAAAGCCTTTCTTTCCTTCCAAGTTGGGTTCTTCTTCAAGAAGAGAGCGCCGTTTAAGCGATTCTAATGCAGCAATGAGTTGCTCCGATGAAGAGACGAAAAAGCGCACATCTTTTTTCAATTCCGGTAGAGAAATTGGCTGCTGTTCAATAGCCAACCAGTAAATAATCCCCTTTTCTAAGAAGGATAATCGCTCAAACTGTTGACTTAAAACATTGGGAAGAATATCACCAATTACCAAGGTGCTTTGCTCGAGAAATTGAAAAATATTACCATCAAATATCTCTTGAATCGTCGTCGCCATAATTTTTAAAGCGGCAGGATGCCCTCGATAAATCTGAATCAAGTCTTCCCACCCCCGTTGTAAGGGCGGGTTTGGTTGTGTTTGCCTATCACCAGGATTTATCTGTTGCCAGTTCAACCCATCCCTACGAAATAACCCTTTAGCTTCTAAAATTCGTTTGGCATCCTCTTTCGGTAAACCCTTGATTCGCAAATCTCGAACCGGTAATGAGGCTCCTGCCATAGCGGCAATTTCTATCGGTTTTTCTCGACTAATTAAAACTAAACAGCTTTGGTGATGTTCTTGCCCCACTCGTCGAATTAATTTCCCATAATCTTGATAGCCGTCTCGATATTGCCCTGCAAGTTCTCCACTCCGCAAAACCGTTTCGACATCATCGAGAACTAGTAAACAGGGGTTCGCTCTTAGATACTCAAGTAATCGCGACACTTGAGCATCTACCGTTTGGGGAGAATTTGTTTCCCGCCCTTCTGATAAAAAATCAATCCAATCAGATAAGGTTTCTTGAACGGGTGGGGCACTGCGTAGTGAACGCCAACTCAAAAACTCAAATGAAGGTTGAATTTGTTTGGCAAGTTTTACCCCTAGGGAGGTTTTGCCAATGCCACCCATACCCAAAAGTGCCACTAAGCGACAGTGATCTGTAATAATCCACTGTTCTAACTGAGCGAGTTCTGTCGTGCGTCCGTAAAAGATGGAAA
>CBKWLJ010000108.1:0-21347 GCA_966675205.1 uncultured bacterium | reverse complement strand
TTGCGATCGCAACGTCGTAACTCCCAATTCGCAGATTGAGGTTGGACATACAACAAGGGGTAAGAGAAATAGACGGCATTTCCTTACTACAAGTTTAAGGCTTTTTCCTCCTCTTAACGTTGAATATTCGTGTTGTTGCGGCTTCCTAACCAGTTTTTGATTTTTAAAATTCCTCCTTCAGAGAATTGAAAAGATTAAATATCACGCCTTTGCTGAATATTTTTTTAATAAAAATTTAGTCTTTCGTTAGAGGGATGAATTTATGAGGAAAACACTAATAAATAACTTATATAAATGTAGCAAATGCTTATTTTTTCTCGATTATGACTCAATTAAATTCTCAAGAAACTATTGTACCCAATTTTAGACTAAAGCGTTATCCATGGTTTCAGAGATTAATATTTGTTATTGGGATGTGGTTGCTCAGTCGGCTTGTAATTGTTACTGTCATGCAACTCATTGCACCTTTAACTCCTCCCTTACCTTTAAATTACCACAGTCACCTCATCCCTTTGGACTATGTACCTGGATCAGTACCAACAAGGGGCTGGGAAGTATTTAGTCACTGGGATGGAGCCTGGTATCGACAGATTGCCACATCAGGGTATGACTATGCCAAAGATGTGCAATTAAATGAAATGTATTCTATTGCATTTTTTCCTTTATTTCCTTTGCTCATTCGTGGCGTTATGAGCCTTGGTATTCCGGTTAATGTAGCCGGATTTTTAGTCAATAATATCGCGTTTTTAGGCGCTTTGCTGATTGTATATCGTTGGATAGAGGAACGTAATAATACCAATACCGCGAGATGGGTTATTGCGGTATTAGCTTGGTGTCCTTACTCTTTATTCGGAACAGTCGTTTATACGGAAGGACTTTTTTTGTTTGTTACCGCTGCTGCTTTGCGAGCCTTTGAAAAGCATCAGTATGCACGAGCAGCCTTTTGGGGAGCAATGGCTACAGCAACACGGGTGAATGGAGCAATGCTGATACCGACCTTTTTGTTTGTAGCGAGGAAAGAACACAGGCCTGTAAAAGCTTATATAGCAGCGATGATTGCTAGTTTAGGGTTATTGTTGTTTATTGGGTATTGTGCGATCGCATTTGGAGACCCGCTAGCATTCATTCATGCTCAACAGGGATGGCGGGCGGATGTTGGGGGGTTGAATTGGTACGGCTGGTTGAAAATACTGGTTACAGGTTTGACTCATAACTCTGAATTTATTAAATTTCTCATAATTTTTGGAGGTGGCTACTTGTTATGGCACTTCCGCTATAGACTGAGTCCCGTGCTAGTCGTCTATGGATTTTGCTCTTTAGGATTACTAATAGCCAGTGGCAGCACAATGTCAGTTGACCGTATTGGTTATGGTATTGTGTCGCTACCTATAGCACTTGGGTTACTGCTTACTGAATATCCGCGTTGGGGATATGTCCTAATTGGTTACTTCGCTATCTTGTTGGCAAACTTTGCCCTAAGGTTTGCTCGATGGCTTTGGATTGCGTAATATCCTTCTACGCTGTAATCATCAGGAGATATTCGTAATCTGCGGCAGGCGGCGAGCAATTACAACTAAACAATCTCCATCAACGAGTCGTACATCTTTGGAAGGATTGACGAGCGTTTCTCGACTGCCATTAGTTCGCCGTTCTAGTGCAATCAAAATCGTATCAAACTCCTCTTTAAGTCGTTGGGCTGCTTCCCAAAAAGATAGTCCTACCCATTGTTGCGGTAAGGAAATTTTGTAAATTTGGTTGCCAATTTGTACGGTAAGTAACTCTGTGAATACTTCTACAGCACCTTGATTTCGAGCTGAGGTAGCAATCAAGTGGCTTGCCAATTCGTCAGTAACAATCACATCTTCAACGCCAGCTACTCGAAGTTGTACATTGTTTTTTCGGTCGAGGAGTTGTGCACAGGTATAGATATCAGGGTTCAGCTTTTCAATCGTCAAAGCGGCTAAAACAGTTCGGGCATCTCGGTCTTGATCACTGCGAGGATGGGTGGCATCAGCTAGTAAAATGGCTCTTGAGGCATGATAAATTCCGACACTTTCAAGGACATCGATAATCGTATAGTCACCGATGTAGAAGTATAGGTGAGAACGCTTTACCCGCTTCAGTTCTCGTTCAGGTGTTTCGGTAAATTCCGCCACTATCACAATGGAACAATCTTGCGTGTCTGGGGAAGCTTGAAGTTCCTCAAGAATCAGGTGTCCACCTCGGTTCCAGCCGCAAATTACAATATGATCCCGCAGTTCATCCAATTCCAAGTATTTAACCTCCATTACAGTTTTGAGTTTTTGTACCATTACGGCAGAAACAACACCCGTGAACACAGCAAACATTGTTAAGCCGCAAAGAATTACTATGAGTGTAACCAGACGCCCTACATCGGTTTTCGGTTCACCACCAATGGGTTCTCCTGATGCTAGAGTGAAGAAACTCCACCAAAGAGAATCCTTAAGGGAAGCAAAGTCTGGATTGTAATTTCCCTCTAAAAGGTAAATAGCGATCGCACCGACTAAAATAATCAAACCAACAATCAGAAAAACTCCGATTTGAGCGCTAATACTCGCAGCCAAGGTTGAGGAAGTACGATTTAAATTCCGATTTAATAAGATTCCCACCCTCAAAAGTCTAAATATACGCAACACTCGCAAGAGGCGAAAAGCTTCAGACAAGGGTAGAACAGCAACAATATCCAACCAATAGTTGCGAAAGAAGCGGCGCTTGTTCCGTGCTGCAATGTAACGAATAGTCAACTCAACGATAAATATACCCGTCAGCAAGTTTTGCGTCAGGTTCACCAAGCGCTTCCGGAAATCGGCATTTTCTTGGTCGGATGCGACTTGAACAATTACTAAAATAACTGAAAGCAGAATCAGTAGGATGAGTGCAAGTTCAGTTCGGGGGTTGTGAATAAAGCGATCAAGACGCGATTTTACAGTCTGTTGCGGCATCGTTGAGTTCCTCCTCGCACTAGCTACCCTACCTGATTTGGGGGAACTTCCCTCAAGTCAGTCGCCTTATCCATACCCTGGAAGTTTTATAGAATCAGACATAAGCAATTAAGGGAAGTTGCTAAACTTAGGGGAATTCCCAAACTTTAGGGGTTTGGATAGCATCAATGCCAACAATTAGTTACGGACCTAGAGTAAAACAGCGAACGAAACGCCTTTTAGAGGCTCTGCTAGCTTACGCTAATTATGAATTGGAAAATAGCGATCGCCTACAGATTCAGTTCAACTGGAAAGCCGAAAACCAACTGGTCGTCGAGACAAAGGTGAGATTCCTTGCAGAACTGACTAAACTAGACCCCTATGAGGGTCACTTAGATAACGATGATATTAAGGAAGCTCTCCATCGTCTCGAAGATTTTTTAGAAATTCTAGAAGACAACCGCGTCAAAACCCAAGGAGCAGACGACTGGCACTTCACATTAAACCTTTGGCACAATCGACACGACAAAACAGCCAACCTCAGGCGATTTGATCAGGAGTGGGAACGCCTCCGGCCGGAAAAGTCTAAACAAATTGTGCCAGAAATTGTACCAGAGCCATTGCCACCACGACCGACTCCTGTGTACCCTCCTCAGCATATTTCAGGGAGAGAATTGCCTAATGGTCCAGTGCCTCTAAATTCTATCTTTTATGTCGAACGACCTCCCATTGAATCTCGCTGTTATGAGACAATTACTCAACCGGGTGCGCTCATCCGCATTAAAGCACCCAAGCAGATGGGTAAAACCTCACTGCTGAATCGGATTGTTGATTTCGCAAGTCAGCAGAAATATCAAACAGTTCGTTTAAATCTGCTACAGACAGATGCGGAAGTGTTTAGCAACCTGAATAAATTTTTGCGCTGCTTCTGTAGCTGCATCAGTCATGAGCTAGAGATACCTGCTCAGCTCGATGACTATTGGGATAAAGATAGGGGCAGTATTGTTAATTGCACCACCTACTTTGAAGCCCATTTATTAGAACAAATTAACTCTCCTTTAGTCTTAGCTTTGGATGAAGTCGATCGCATTTTCCAATCGACCCAAATCGCTCAAGGCTTTTTTCCCATGTTACGAAGCTGGCATGAGGAAGCAAAAACGCTGGATATTTGGGAACAACTACGGCTGATTGTGGTGCATTCTACCGAGGATTATGGCCCATTAGATATTAATCAATCCCCGTTTAATGTGGGGCTGCCAGTAGAGTTAACTGAATTCACGCCGGAGCAAGTACAAGATTTAGCCTGCCGTCATCAACTAGATTGGAACAATATCCAAGTGCAGCAGCTCATGGCAATGGTGGGAGGACATCCCTATCTTGTGCGGTTGGCACTTTATTACCTAGTTGAGCGGGATTTACCGCTGGATAAATTATTGCAAGATGCGCCTACAGATACCGGGATTTATGAAGGGCATTTGCGCCGACATTTAAGCACTTTACTAGAAAATCCCGAATTAGCAGTCGCCCTCAAAGCAGTGGTAAGAGCGACTGAACCTATGCGGTTAGAGACAATGCAGGCTTATAAGTTATATCGCATGGGGCTGATTCAACGAATTCGCGATCGCGTTGTTCCACGCTGTCAATTATATCAGTTGTATTTTCAAGAACGACTGAACAATTGAGGAGCTTTGGAGTGAGCATGACATCAAGAATTCGGAATTCGGAATTCGCAATTCGGAATTAATCAGAAGACAATTACCTAAATTTATTGATGGGAAAGAAGCAATGCGTAGGATTAATCAACAAAAAATTTAACTCGAATTTATGTCAGGTGATTACTCTTATAAAGTTGGCGGAAGTTTAGAGTATCAACACCCTACTTATGTGGTGCGAAAAGCGGACTCTGAGCTGTATGAAGGATTGACGAATGGTGAGTTTTGTTATGTGTTGAACTCGCGACAGATGGGCAAGTCTAGCTTGCGGGTGCAGATGATGAAAAAGCTCAAAGAGCAGGGATGTAAATGTGCCTCAATTGATATGACAAGAATTGGGAGTCATGTCACCCCTGCTGAGTGGTATGCGGGAGTGGTATCAGAATTATTAAGGGGTTTTGGTCTATCCAGAAAGATAAATTTTAGTAGCTGGTGGCGCGATCGCGAAGCTTTGCCCCCTTTGCAACGCTTAAAAGAATTTGTTGAAGATGTTTTAGTTGTAGAAATTGAACAAAATTTTGTTGTTTTTTTGGATGAAATTGATAGTACTCTAAAAATTAAATTCAAAGACGATTTTTTTGCGTTTATTCGTGCTTGTTATAACCAGCGCGTAGATAATCCAGAATACAATCGCCTCACATTTTGCCTATTGGGAGTAGCAACCCCCTCAGATTTAATTGCCGATAAGCAACGAACACCGTTCAATATTGGTCGGGCAATTGAGTTAACTGGGTTTAAGCTGGAAGAAGCTAAAGTATCTTTAATTCAGGGATTAACTCAGAAATTCGCTCATCCTGAAACGGTACTAGAAGAGGTACTGTCTTGGACGGATGGACAACCGTTTCTTGTCCAGAAGTTATGTCAGATAGTGGTGGCGAAGGCAGAAAGTAGAAAGCCGAATATTGGACAGTTAGTTCAAAAGTATATTATCGACCATTGGGAAACACAGGATGAACCGGAGCATTTAAGAACAATACGCGATCGCATCCTCAGCGATGAGAGATGTAGTGGTAGGCTGTTGGGACTGTATCAGCAGATTTTGCTCCAAGGCGAAATTACCTCGGATGATAGTCCTGAACAAGTGGAATTAAGGCTGAGTGGGTTGGTTGTCAAGCAGCAAGGGCGTTTAAGAGTTTATAACCGCATTTATGAGGCGGTTTTTAACCTCAGTTGGGTTGAGAATGAACTTGCTAAATTAAGACCATACAGTCAAGCGATCGCTGCTTGGTTAGCTTCTAATCGACAGGATGCTTCACGGCTATTGCGAGGAAAAGCTTTGCAGGAAGCATTAGAGTGGGCGACTGATAAAAACTTGAGTGTCGAGGATTATACTTTCTTCGCTGCTAGCCAACAATTAGCCATGTTCCAGATGCAAAGTGACTTGGAGGCAGAACGACGAACTCGCGCCACCTTAGCAGAAGCTAAACAAAACGCTGAGCGATTGCTCAAAGAAGTCAGAGAGGTGGTTCATCTAGAACGATCTTTTGTCAAGGCGTTACAACTATTTGAAACGGGAAGTGGGGAAATAAACGCCTTACTGGTAGCAATGCAGGCAGGACAAGCGTTGCAAAAACGGGTGCGAGAGGGGGCACTAATGCAAGATTATTCCTCTACGAGTCCATTGTTAGCCTTACAAGTGATTCTCGATCATATTCGAGAACGCAATCAATTTTCAGGGCATCAAAGTTGGGTAACGAGTGTCAGTTTTAGCCCTACAGGAGAGTACCTTGCCACAGCTTCAGTCGATGGCACTGCTAAACTTTGGGACTTATCGGGAAACCAAATCGCTCAATTTAAAGGGCATCAAGGCATGGTAACAACGGTGAGTTTTAGCCCCACCGGAGAATATCTTGCCACTGCTTCAGATGATGATGAGTGCACAACTATACTGTGGGACTTATCGGGAAATGCGATCGCTCAATTTAAAGGGCATCAAGGTATGGTAACCAGCGTAAGTTTTAGCCCCACCGGAGAATACCTTGTCACCGCCTCAGTGGATGGCACTGCTAAACTTTGGGACTTGTCGGGAAACCAAATCGCTAAATTTAAGCAGCATCGTCACTGGATAACGAGTGTCTGTTTTAGTCCGACAGGAGAGTATTTGGCAATTGCCTCCAATGATCGCACCGCTATGCTGTGGGATTTATCGGGAAATGCGATCGTTCAATTCAAAGGACATCAAGGCATAGTCACCAGTGTCAATTTTAGCCCTACAGGAGAATACCTGATTACAGCTTCCGAAGATGGCAGTGCAAAGCTTTGGAATTTATCGGGAAATGTGATCGCTCAATTCCAGGGACATCAGGGTGGAATATCAAGTGTCTGTTTTAGCCCTACAGGTAAGTATATTGCTACAGCCTCAGATGACTGCACGGCAAGGCTGTGGGATTTATCGGGTAAACAGGTAGCTCAATTCAAGGGGCATCAGGGTATCGTAACGAGTGTAAGTTTTAGTCCTACTGGAGACTATCTCGCCACTGCCTCCAATGACGGTACTGTTAAACTTTGGGCTTTATCTAAGAACCAGTTAGCTGTATTCCAAGGGCATCAAGGTGAAGTCAGAAGTGTCAGTTTCAGCCCGACTGGAAATTACATAGCCACAGCATCAGATGACTATACGGCAAGACTTTGGGATTTATCCGGCAACTGGATAACTGAATTTAAAGGACATCAAGACTGGGTATTATGTGTTTGCTTTAGCCCCAACGGGAAGTATCTCGCTACTGCCTCAAAGGATTTTACAGCAAGGCTATGGGACTTATCAGGAAATGCGATCGCTCAATTCAAGGGGCATCAGGGTGGGGTATCCAGTGTGTGTTTTAGTCCTACAGGGGAGTACCTTGCTACTGCCTCAGATGATTGTATAGTAAGACTTTGGGACTTATCAGGAAAGCTGATTACCCAATTCGCTGGGCATCAAGATTGGGTATTATGTGTTGGTTTTAGCCCCAACGGGAAGTATCTTGCCACCGCCTCAAATGACTGCCAGGTAAGGCTTTGGGATTTATCTAAAAACTTATCTAAAAATGCGATCGCTGTCTTGAATGGGCATCAGGGTGGGGTATCCAGTGTGTGTTTTAGCCCCCAAGGGGAGTACCTTGCCACTGCTTCTAATGATAGTACGGCAAGGCTGTGGGATTTATCGGGTAATCAAATAGCGATATTTAGGGGACATCAAGGATGGATATGGAGTGTCTGTTTTAGTCCAACTGGAGAGTATCTTGCCACTGCTTCCGCTGACGGTACGGCGAGACTTTGGAATTTATCGGGAAACCAACTCGCTGAATATAAAGGACATCAAGGCATGATTACCAGTGTAAGTTTTAGTCCCACAGGGGAGTACCTTGCCACTGCCTCATCAGATCGTACTGCACAGTTGTGGCGAGTAGAAGGATTAGATGAGCTACTATACCGAGGTTGCGACTGGCTCAAAGATTATCTTGCAACTCATCCCGAAGCCTCAGACAAACTAGAAGTATGCCAAAAGCGATTGAGTTGCATGAAGTGTTAGTGCAGCAAAATGAAGTTTAGGGAATCATCGATTTCATCAAAAGCTGTAATGTCTTGTTCCTTCGCCCAGAGGATTTAAGGAATTTATGCCAGATGACAACTATTACAAAGTTGGAGGAAGTTTAGAGTATCAGCACCCTACTTATGTGGTGCGAAAAGCGGATTCTGAGTTGTATGAAGGATTGACGAATGGTGAGTTTTGTTATGTGTTGAACTCGCGACAGATGGGCAAGTCTAGCTTGCGGGTGCAGATGATGAAAAAGCTCAAAGAGCAGGGATGTAAATGTGCCTCAATTGATATGACAAGAATTGGGAGTCATGTCACCCCTGCTGAGTGGTATGCGGGAGTGGTATCAGAATTATTAAGGGGTTTTGGTCTATCCAGAAAGATAAATTTTAGTAGCTGGTGGCGCGATCGCGAAGCTTTACCTCCCTTACAGCGGTTGAGAGAGTTAATTGAAGATGTACTTTTAGTTGAATTTCATCAAAATATTGTTATTTTTATTGATGAAATTGATAGTATTATTAAAATTAAATTCAAAGAAGATTTTTTTGCGTTTATTCGTGCTTGTTATAACCAACGCGTAGATAATTCAGAGTACAATCGTCTCACGTTTTGTTTACTGGGAGTAGCAACGCCTTCGGATTTAATTGAAGACAAAAACATCAGCACACCTTTCAATATTGGTCGTGCAATTGAACTCACGGGTTTTCAGTTAGATGAAGTTCAACCTTTAATTCAAGGCTTAACCGAAAAAGTTAGTAATCCCATAGATGTCATGGGAGAAGTTTTGAAGTGGACGGGAGGGCAACCGTTTCTAACACAAAAGCTTTGTAAATTAATTCTGGCTGGGGAACAGTCGATTCCAGGGAGTAAGGAAGCACAGAAGGTTGAGCAATGGGTACGCTCGCACATCCTCGAAAACTGGGAAACCCAAGATGAGCCAGAGCACCTCAGGACAATACGCGATCGCATTTTATGGAGTCAGCGTAAGGAACAGTTACTTCGGCTCTATCTCCAGATTTTACAAAAAGGGGAAGTAAAATCCCAAGACAAACCAGAACACATGGAATTGCGGCTGTCAGGATTAGTTGTCAAGCAGCAAGGCAAGCTACAAGTTTATAACTGCATCTATGCTTATGTTTTTAACGAAAATTGGGTTGAATTGACCTTAACTGAAGTCAGCTTCCTAGGTGAAAAAATAGATACGTCCACTCCTTCTTCAGCAGAAATTCAGTCTTTAGAGCAGGTATCCAATCGGTCTTTACGACTGCTGGAGTCCAGAGAAATTAGGGCTTTACTTTTAGCCATGAAGGCAGGCTTTGCGCTCAAAGCTTGGGTCAGTGATGGTCGCCCTCTCCAGAACTATTTAACTATCAGTCCTCTGTTGACTTTACAGACGATTCTCGACAATATCCATGAACGAAATTATTTCAGAAGTCATCAGGAAGCGGTCTATAACGTGTGCTTTAGCCCTGATGGACAGATAATTGCCACGGCAGGATACGACGGCACAGTACAACTCTGGAATTTGTTTGGGCAGCAGTTGGCTGGGTGGAAGGGGCATCAGGGCATAATTTATGATGTGTGTTTTAGTCCGAATGGTCAGTTAATTGCTACAGCAGGAAAAGACGGTAAGGCAAGGCTGTGGAATTTTTTAGGACAGCAAATTGTTCAATTGAATGGTCATCAAAACTGGGTTTTAAGTGTGAGCTTTAGCCCCAATGGACAGCAAATTCTGACCTCTGGAGGCGGTGGTATAGCAATTCTCTGGAACTTAAAGGGAAAAAAGATTGCTCAATTTAATGGTCATCAAGGTTCAGTCTGGAGCGCGACTTTCAGCCCTAATGCTCAAATGATTGCTACGGCTAGTGACGATGGCACAGCAAGACTGTGGAATTTGTCAGGACAGCAGATTGCCCGATTTGATGGTCATCACAACGAGGTTTGGTGTATCAGTTTTAGCCCGAATGGACGGCTGCTGGCTACGGCAGGGGCTGATGGCACAGCAAGAGTCTGGAATTTGTCAGGACAACAGCTTGCTCAATTGAATGGTCATGAAAACTGGGTTAGGTGTGTTACTTTCACTCCTGATGGACAGTGTTTGGCAACTGCCGGATATGACGGTACAGCAAGACTGTGGAGCTTATCGGGCCAGCAATTCGCTCAGCTAAACGGTCATATCGGTGCAATTTTAGGAATGAGCTTTAGTGCTGATGGGCAGCATTTGGTTACCGCAGGTGGAGACGGAATGGCTCGACTGTGGAACTTATCAGACAAACATCTACCTCAATTAAAAGGTCATCGAGGTCAAATTTGGAGTGTCTGCTTTAGCCCGGATGGGCAGTTCCTTGCCACAGCAAGTTCGGATGAAACAGCACGACTATGGAACTTAGCAGGGCAGGAACTCGCTCAATTAGAAGGCCATCACGGTTCAGTTTGGAGTGTGAGTTTCAGCCCTGATGGACAATATATTGTCACGATAGGCTCAGACAGCACCGCTCGACTGTGGAATTTGTCGGGGCAGCAGTTGGCAAAATTAGACGGACATCAAGCTTGGGTTAATTGTGTGACATTTAGCCCTGATGGCCAGCGTATCGCCACGGTGGGGCGGGAGGGGACAGCAAGAGTTTGGGACTTGTCGGGGCAACTAATTAGTCAAGTGACGCCTCATCAAGGCTGGGTTTGGAGTGTAAGCTTCAGTGCTGATGGGCAACTGATTGCTACGGTTGGTGCATCAGCCACACCTCCACTTTTGGATGCTTCCGGGCGGATGATTGTTCAGTTGAAGGGCTATCACGGCAAATTAGGAAGTAAGAGTTTTAGCCCGGATGGACAGTATCTTGTTACAGCAAATTTAGACGATGGCACCGCCCACCTGTGGAATTTATACGGGCAGCAATTGGCTCAATTGGACGGAAATCAGAGTTGGGTGATTAGTGTGAGTTTTAGCCCGGATGGGCAACTCATTGCTACAGCAGGAGAAGATGGCAGCATCTGCCTTTGGGATTTACTAGGGCGGCAAGTTTCTCGATTTGAGAGCAATCAAGGTTCTATTTATGGGATGAGTTTTAGTCCTAATGGCAAGTGCCTTGCTACGGCAGGAAGAGACGGCACAGTTCGGCGATGGCGAGTGGAAGGATTGGATGAATTGCTAGCGAGAGGCTACAACTGGCTCAACGATTACTTTATTACTCATCCCGAAGCGAAAGAAAAGCTGGAGGGATACCAAAACAAAAAGAAGTCTAGTCTTGATGAAGAGATATTAAGCGATCGCACAGCAACCTCAGAGCCATCAACAACTCTCTTAGTAGATCACAACGAAGTTCAAGAAATTGCTCAGTCTCAAACCCAACCACAACTGCCTCCTACTTTGGAGAATGGCTCAGACGTAAAAGTACAAAAGCTTGCCGCTAAATCTCTAGTCACCCTCTTGGGAGAAATGCTCACCAGACAAGGTGACATAGAACAAGCCGTTGCCGCTTATGCAGAAGCACAAAAGCTCGATCCCACTCTAGAAATTCCTGCTACGGTTGGTAATAATCTCTGTTGGTGGGGTAGCCTCTGGGGCCATGCTGCTGAGGTAATGGATGCTTGTGAAACAGTAGTGGCACTTGAGCCTGAAAATGGCAAGTTTCGAGATAGTCGTGGTTTGGCTAGAGCGCTTACTGGCGATATTGCAGGCGCTATTGAAGATTTTCAGGCATTTGTCAACTGGACTAATAATGAGCAGAAACGATTACAACGGCAACACTGGATTGAATCCTTACGCGTAGGTGAAAATCCGTTCACAGAGGAAGAAATTGAGAATTTATTTAATGATTATATTGTTACTCCTACCAAAGAATTAGAAGACATTGAGGTATGCCAAAACGTAATTAGCTCTACTGAAGCAGATAAGAATTTAGCTGAAGTAGGTGAGATTGAGGGTGCGTTAGCTAATGTTCAACAATCAGCCCAAACATCTCAATCAACCAGTAAACGTATCTTGTGGGTTGACGATAATCCCACCAATATTGCGACTGAAATTATCCAACTCAATCAGAAAGGTATAGAGGTTATTGAAGTCCATTCCACCCATCAAGCCATTGAAATGTTGGTGTCTAAAGACTTATTTTTTGATGCCATTATTTCCGATATGGCTCGCACCGAAAACGGAGAACATCGACAGGATGCTGGCATTTTACTCATTCAAGCTGTTCGAGAAGCAGGATTCACCTTGCCCATTTTCATCTACAGCTCAAGGGCAGGCGAGCGGATGAGTAAGGATGTTGTAACCGCAGGTGGAAATGGTGCAACTCGGTCTGTTGAAGCGCTCTTTGCATGGCTTAGAGAGTATACTAACTTAGCCGAACTGGTGAATGTTAAGGGTGCAGCAAGTTCTTCGTCTTCCTCAACGGCAGTGATTTGCGATCGCTTCAGTTCTGAGCATGATGTCAATTATGCTCATCTCCGCAATTTAAGAGCTGAAAGGTTTTTAGGAGAGTTTTTAGTTTTTGACAAGTTGGTAAAAATTTATCAAGGTGATATTACTAATCTGGTTACTGATGTCATTGTCAGTTCTGATGATAACTACTTAACAATGAGGGGAGGTGTGTCTTTGAGAATCCGTCAGGTCGGTGGCAATGAGATTTTCTTAGAAGCAAAAAAATTAACACCTTTGTCCTTAGGGGAAGTTGCAGTCACGACAGCAGGAAAACTACGTGCAAAAAAAACCTTTCATGCTGTAGTCATCGATTTCGATGATAGAGAATGGCCATCCAATAAAGTTATTCAACGAGTCGTTCATAGTTGTATGAAAAAAGCCAACTGTTATAGATTCTCTAGTATTGCCTTTCCCTTACTGGGTACAGGAGCAGGCGCTTTCCCAGTGAGAGAGGCTTGGGAAACGCTGTTAAATCAAATTATTAAAGATTTATCAGAAATCAATTCTAGTGTTAATCAAGTTTTTATTGTTATTAAAGATAGAAAAGTCGTAGAAGAATTAAAAATAAAGAATTTTTTAGAAACTATTGAAGAATTTGGATGGAAATCATTGTTATAGAAATACTCAGTTCCTATTGCCGCTTTAAAAAATGACCGAATTACCTACCAGTATTCTCTACAAAGAAGATATGAACAGTACAATACTCAAAGAAAAGGTGGGCAGCGCCCACCCGAAAGTTTTGGCAACAGGTTAATTTTAATGAGATAATCGACCCATATTTTTCTCAACCTCGGCAACCATCAACATGGTCTTCAGGACGGAATCTGGGTTAAGGCTGATGGAATCAATACCCTGCTCTACTAAGAACTTGGCAAACTCAGGATAATCACTAGGAGCTTGACCACAGATACCAATTTTACGACCTTTCTCCTTCGCATCTGCGATCGCCATTCTCACCATCCGCTTCACCGCTTTACTGCGTTCATCAAAAATATGAGCTACCAAAGCCGAATCTCGATCTAAACCCAAAGTTAACTGAGTCAAATCATTAGAACCAATCGAGAAACCGTCAAACACTTCCGCAAACTCATCGGCAAGGATAACATTACTCGGTAACTCACACATCACATAAACTTCTAACCCATTCACCCCCTGCTCTAAACCATTCTTAGCCATTTCCTCTATCACCTGACGCCCCTCTTCCGGTGTACGGCAGAAAGGAACCATCGGGATGATATTCGTTAAACCCATCTCATCCCGCACCCGCTTAAGTGCCTGACATTCCAACGCAAAAGCCTCGCGATACGTCTCATCATAGTAACGAGACGCCCCACGCCAGCCAATCATCGGGTTTTCTTCCTTCGGCTCAAATTGCTTCCCGCCCAAAAGATTGGCATACTCATTGCTCTTGAAATCTGACATTCGCACAATCACAGGCTTGGGATAAAATGCCGCCGCAATCATCGCAATCCCATGAGCTAGCTTATTGACAAAAAACCTGGGTTTATCATCATAGATTTTTGTCAGTTCAGCGATTTCTGCTTTAACCAATTCATCTTCAAGTTGGTCGAAATGAATCAAAGCCAAGGGATGAGCTTTAATGTGATTGGCAATGATAAATTCTAGCCGTGCCAACCCCACCCCATCACAAGGAAGCGCCGCCAAACTAAACGCTTGCTCTGGGTTCCCCACATTCATCAAAATTTGAGTCCGAGTGCGAGGTAGATTTTCCAACATCGTCTCTTTAATCTCAAAGGGCAACAACCCCTCATAAACGCGCCCTTCATCCCCTTCTGCACAAGAAATCGTGACCGCTTGCCCTGTTTTCAACTTCTCAGTCGCATTACCGCAGCCGACAATTGCGGGAATTCCCATTTCCCTTGCAATAATCGCCGCGTGGCAAGTGCGTCCCCCCTGGTTCGTGACAATGGCACTCGCTTGTTTCATTATCGGTTCCCAGTCGGGGTCCGTTTTATTCGTCACCAAAACTTCGCCTGGTTTGAATAAATGAATCTTCCTCGCATCTCGAATCACATGGACTTTGCCCTGACCAATTGCTGTGCCAACACTACGGCCTCTAACCAGAATTTCGCCCTGTTTTTTGAGTTCATAACTCTTGAGCACATTGCTTGCTTTCTGAGATTGCACGGTTTCAGGACGGGCTTGAACGACAAATAGTTCACCAGTGACACCATCCTTTGCCCATTCAATATCCATGGGACTAAAAACACCTCTTACTTGGGAATAGTGTTCTTCAATCTCCACTGCCCATTCCGCGAGTTGCAAAATCTCTACATCTGTGAGGCAAAATTGCTGCTGTTTGGCTTTTGGAACTCCAATATTTTTTGTTAGTCGAGTTTGACCAACGTCGTAAATCATTTTAAGTTCTTTGGTTCCCAGCCGCTTCTCTAGAATAGGGCGAAAACCTTGTTTTAACGTGGGTTTAAAGACAAAGTATTCATCTGGGTTGACAGCACCTTGGACAACGTTTTCTCCTAAACCGTATGCAGCCGTAATTAAAACCGCATTTTTGAAACCCGTTTCCGTATCAATAGTGAACATCACACCCGCAGAAGCCAAATCGGAACGTACCATTTTCTGCACGCCTACCGAGAGGGCAACATCTAATTGCTCAAATCCATTGTGCTGACGATAGGAGATAGCACGGTCAGTAAATAAAGAAGCAAAGCATCGATGGCAATATTCTAAAACTCTTTTGAGTCCCTGAACGTTCAAATAGGTTTCTTGCTGACCTGCAAAGCTCGCATCAGGCAAATCTTCGGCTGTCGCAGAAGAACGAACGGCAACTTCTGTGTCTTCCCCATACTGACTACATAACCGTTGATATGCTGCACCAATTGCCGCTTCTAATTCAGGTGGAAAGTTCACACTCAGGATTAATCTACGAGCCTGTTTTCCATGCTGTTGAAGGTTAACAACATCATTAACATCTAAGTCAGCAAACAATTGGCGCAATTGAGTATCTAAACCTGCTTTCTCAATAAAGTACCGATAGGCATACGCCGTAATGGCAAACCCAGTAGGAACATTCACTCCCTTAGGTTTGAGTTGTTGAATCATTTCACCAAGAGAGGCATTTTTCCCGCCTACCAAGGGGATATCCTCGATTCCTACTTCATCAAACCAGAGAATGAGAGATTGCTCTTTGACGGCTTGAGTAGATGGCACTTTAGTAGATGTCAGCATATCTTGTTTCTTTTTTTCGACTACTACTCTCAGTTTAGCTTTATATTTTTTTTGGGATCAACAAGAAATGCCTGTTACAGGTTTAGAAAATGGATTAAATAGCAATGGTCAATTTCTGAGGAGAGTCTGGAACAATTGTTTTTAAAGGTTTTTTGTTTTTGGCACTAGTTTTTTAGAACTGAAATCGAGTGATATTTTTTTTTATAATTCTTATGATTTGTTTAAACAAGGATGATTTCAGGAAAACATACTATTATTAATCAATATTAAAATTGGCAAAATCTAGGGTTTTAAAAGAATATAAATTAATTATAGATATTGATTAAATACTAATTTTTAGTGAAGATTTTGTGAAAAGCCATTCTTCACTCATATTTGTTACCAAGAGCCCAAATCGGTAGTCCTGATCAACTGCGTATACCAATAGAGTAGGCACTGCCCACCATTACGATGTCAATGCCATGCTCTTTAAGCCCATTTTCGCAACGCTTGGTGTACGCCCGCTAAATGCCACATATAGTCATTGAGTGGGTACTCCTTGACGGCTTTGAGGATATATTGGCAGGCTCGCTCGTTATCTGACTCAGCTTCACAATACAATCCAATGTACAGATGGCTGTAAAAATTGCCGCGTTTACCTTCTTTTTGTCCTACTGCAAGGACATCATCGATGGAGCAGTTTCCGGCAAAAAGCTCGTATACGCTACGCATCACCAAGCGCGGGTCATTCCTGACAACCAGTAGCGAATTTCGGGCTTCCGTGACGCCTTTGAGTCGAGCAATGCATAGATAGCGCCAGATTGTTTCCTCAACGTCTTGCGCGTTTACGGTTAAATCTACCTCGAACTGCTTAGCACCCTCCTCGAAGCGTTCTGCATAGTAGTACGCTAACCCTCGTTGCCACAGGTAAGGTAAGAGGCGAGAGTCGAGTTGTTCGGCGCGATCGAAATCTTGAATAGACTCCTTAATATTGGCTAGCTTAAAGTGAGCCATGCCGCGCCGAATGTAAGCTTGTGCCTCATTGGGACGATTGGCAATGACTTGGTTCCAATGAGAGAGTTCATGTTCCAGGGAATTGGGATTAGTCATTCAATTGAGATCAAACAATTCATTCCCGGCAATGGGAAAGGCTGTTACCTCACCTTGCGATCGGGTAATATCAATTCTCGATCATACAAAGGACAACAAAGGCTTCACCGATGAAAGACATTCCCCAAGCAGGACAAAAAGCACCTGATTTTAGCGCTCCTGATCAAAATGGTACATCGGTCAGTCTTGCTGATTTCCAGTCGCATTGGTTAGTTCTCTACTTTTACCCAAAAGATGACACTCCCGGTTGTACGGTGGAAGCCAAAGACTTTACCGAATACTCCCCGGAGTTTAGCACCCTTGGAGCCAAGATTTTAGGGGTGAGCCTTGATTCGGAAAAATCCCATTGTAAATTCATTCAAAAACACAATTTGTCAATTCAGCTATTGAGTGACCCAGAGCATCAGGTTTGTGAAGCCTATGGTGCGTGGCAATTGAAGAAGTTTATGGGTCGGGAATTTATGGGGGTGGTGCGGTCAACGTTTTTGATTGACCCGAACGGAACTTTAGCCTATGTTTGGCCGAATGTGAAAGCGAAAGGTCATGCTCAAGCAGTACTTGCTAAGTTGAAAGAATTGGTCGCTGCTGAATAATTCTGGAATCACTTCCTCACACCCGTGCCACAAATTGATTTTTTAGCTCTTGAGCGTACCATACCTTCAATCATCAAACCGTCAACCGTCAACCGTCAACCGTCAACCTTCAACCTTCAAACCGTCAACCTTCAATCATCAAACCTTCAACCTTCAACCTTCAAACCATCAAACCTTCAACCATCAAACCTTCAACCTTCAACCCCAATTACCAAGGGTTGCCAATTACGGTAAAGGCAGACCAGTAATAGGGATGAGCTAATGTTTGATTTCCCAGATTTGCCAGTTCGGGCGGTAAGGGAATATTGACACGGGGAGTATGAATTTGACCATCCTCTACCTTTACTTCCCCCCTCAACATCGCCAATTGTGCCTGTCTCAGGGCTTCGGCTTTGATGGGAGCATCGTTCAACTGTTCGTAAAAATCGGTCATCAATCCTAGCGTTCCTTGGTCGCTCACATACCAAAGACTGGCTAGCGCTGACTTCACCCCTGCCATGACGGCTAAACCCGCAAAGCCTAACTCCGCTTGCTCATCTCCTAACGCCGTGCGACAGGCACTCAGTACTAATAGTTCTACAGGTGGGTTATTCCAACCCAGTTGTCGCAGTTGGTCGAGGCGCAGTTTGGTATCCCACAACTGAATATAGGAATTACTAGCAGCACCAGGTTTGAAGTCAGCATGAGTGGCTAGGTGAATAATGCCAAAGGGCTGTTGCTGTCGTGCTGATTTTAAATTGCTCAGGGTAAAGCCGTTGTTGAGAAATGACTTGCCTTGCCACAGCCTGCTTGCAATAGCCGAAACTTCCACAGGTACTGCGGGTAAAGGACTTTGGTCGGTAAAGGTTTCGGCTCCCATCGCCAAGACTTTAGCCGCTTTGATGTCTTTGTACAGGGTATCAGTCAGGCTAAGACTGGGCATCAGACCGACACTGTAGCGTTCGATGAGAAATCCTTTCCCGTCATGGAGGGCAGCAACGGGTAAAGAGCGCAAACCCGTGTCCATGAGAAAGACCAAATTCTGAATTTCTCTCGCTTGTAAGTCCGACTCTAAAGGAGCTAACAGCCATTGATAGAGTTGTTGGGCTGGAGCTAGGTAACCATCCCGGTTTCTGGGGTCGGTGACGTTGCTGCGTAATCGGCTTGCCATTTTCAGAACTTGTTGGCGCGTTACACCACTTACCCGTTTGCGAAGGGGTGGCTCTTTGGCTGTAACAACGACTAGTTCAAGTTCGTCAGTATCTTGAGGGAGAGGATGTTCTGAAATGTTAGATTGCTGCTGTACCAGTTGATTAATGCCAAAGCCTTGAGAAGTAAACTCCCAGATAACTTTTGCTACCTCTGATTTAGGCTCTGATTTGGTCTTGGCAGCTGAGGGCGAGGTAAGCGTAGAAGGTAAAAAGGTCACATAAATCATTGCAGGCTTAATGCCCGTTGCCTTTTCAATTTGGTTGAGAATTTCACGCTCTTGATCTAAAGTTCTAATCGGTGTTTCCACAGGGAACCCGATATACTCCTGAAATTGTTGCGTAAAGTTGGTTTCAAGCTGAGCAACAATCGGGTCAATAGTAACGGCAGGTAGGTTGACAACCTGTGAGATGGGAGTTGGAGTAATCTGCTCTGGTAGTGGATTCCCTTCAATGCGTGTTGGAGTTGGTGTTGGGATTGGTGTTGGGGTTGGGGTTGGAGTTGGTGTTGGTGTTGGGATTGGGATTGGTGTTGGGGTTGGGGTTGAGATGGGTGGTGGAGTAATGTTGATGGCAACTTGTTGCGAATCTGAGAAGGAGACATTATCACTCGCGCTGATGGTAAAGGCGAAAATCTGACCTGTCGCATCCAGAGGCGGAGTGTAGACTAAGACGTCACCGGGAACAATGGTGTCTCCTAAACCCAGAGTCACCCCATTTCTTGTCAGTGTTCCGCCTAATATTGCATCAATTCGTATTGACGTGTTATCGCCATTGACATCAGTTACAAATGTATTTAAATCAGCAAACGTGAAGGTGAGCGGTTGATTTTGCTGAGTATCTGTTAACTGCGGGTTGGTCGTTAAGGTTGGGGCTTGGTTGATAAATGTAATCGTAATTCCACCTGGATTAGGCGCGTTGCCAAAAACAGTAGTATCATTATCGGGAATGAAGATATTGGTACCGGGAATAATTTGTGGGGGAGTGGGAGCAATAATTGTGCCATTACTATTCACTCCTGTATTAATCGCTCCCACTGTACCGTTATTCGTGGCATCCCCAACAATAAATCGGAAATTGTTTAGCCCACCATTGTGTTGAATTTCAACAGAACCGCCTTGAAGAGTTCCTTGATTAATTAGACTGGTTGCTTGAGTCAATACTGTGTTCCCTTCGATTTGCCCGGTTCCCTGCACCACTCCATTCGCAATGATGCGGACATTTCCACCTGTAGCCGTTCCGCCATCTTCGTCTGTGGCCGAGGTATTTATCGTTGCAAAGCGAACATCGCCTCCAGCATCTAAAGTTACTGCCCCTCCGGTATTATTAAACCCAATACTGGAGGAATTAATGTTACCAGTGACAATGCTGCCTCCCGCTTGCAAGTTTACTAAACCACCATCACCAAATACACTGTTGAAGGTATCAATATTACCCGTTGTGATATTGCCTGGTGCAGTAATAATCACTGGGCCTCCTGTGAATAATGGAGCGCCGTAAAAATCAGTAGAGCGGACAAGAATATCGCCTTCAACAGTGACATTACCTGGTGTGGTTGTTGTTCCAGTGGAATCAAAAGTTGTTCCCGAAAATGTAGCCGGAGGAACAGCAAAAACGGTATCCGGATAATTAAATGCAGGTTCTTCTAAAACGGGCACACCTGCTCGGAGAATTAGAGCTGGTTCATTCGCTAAAATTTGAGCATCTTCTGAGCAGACAACTTGAGTGATCAAATCGTTGCCATAGGACTGAACTTGGCTCGTTGGTATCAAATGGGAGATGGGCAGATTTTTGCGGCTGGCAACGAGTACTCCTGGTTGTTTGAAGTAGCGTCTCCCAATTGGATTACAAACGCCAAAAAGTATCCCATCATTACCCGTGATGGTGATATTTCCAGTAATGATGATACTTCCTTGGGTCTCAATTTTGAGGGAAGGGCCGATGTAGTTGCCGAAGGTAACATCCCCAACTGAACTAATAATCGGGTCATAGAGGCTTTTAAAATCTCCCCCTTTTCCGCTTAAATTGAGAATGGAAAAACTACCTGCGTTGGCAAAGTGGGCATCGAGAGAAATTGTGCCACCACTGACGAAACTTAAATCTTTCCCACTCACAAAGGGTGTTTGGTCAAGATGATTGATTGCTATAACATCAATTGCAGCATCCCCTTGAATATAAAGATTTCCCCCCGCTTGAGCTAAAAAAGGTTGCGCGGCACTATCGCGCACCAGTACTGTATCTTTTGCTAGCAAGTTCATGTTTCCTGTCGTCGCTAACTTGCTCTCAATTAGGGTAAGATTACCCTGGGCCGATAGGGTTGCAGTGCCACCATTAAGCTGATTGACTGCAACATCGCCAGGTTTTACTTCAATTCCAGAATTCGTAAGTTGCGCTTGTCCTGACGTGTTGACTGTCACGCCTGTATCCAGATTAGCGGCATCACCCGTGAGCAATTGCGGTAACATTTGGGGCGTGATAGGTAAGAGATTGCCTTGGTCATTTGTAGGGGGGGCAATCTCTAAACTGAGGATTTGTCCGGTCTGGCTCACACGTAATAGGCCGCTTCCAAGTACACTGGTCACTGTAATGCTCCCTTCGGAAGCTTGTAGAATTCCGGTGCTGACAACTGTCCCCCCTACCAAAGATAAATTTTGTCCTGAAGGAACGGCTAAGTTACCTG
>CBKWLJ010000107.1:0-21474 GCA_966675205.1 uncultured bacterium | reverse complement strand
CCCCGCGTCTCCGTGTCAATCTCAACTACTATCTTTGAACGCAACTCGGTATCAATAGCTTCAATCTTGTCTTGTGGAACAGGCATCTTGCCTGTCCAATCTGTCACAAACCTCAGTCATATTCCTATTAAAAAATCCCCCACCCGAAGGCAGGGGATTTGATTTAATTACCTAGAAAGCTAATCTTCAGTTAACTTCATTAACCGAACTTACCAGCCGTCGAAGCAATGAGGAATGCTGCGTAGGTGAGGATGTAGCCAACGGTGAAGTGAGCTAGACCAACCAAACGAGCTTGAACGATGGATAGAGCAACTGGCTTGTCCTTCCAACGAATCAGGTTCGCTAGAGGAGTGCGCTCGTGTGCCCATACCAGGGTTTCGATCAACTCTTGCCAGTAACCGCGCCAGCTAATCAGGAACATGAAGCCAGTTGCCCAGACGAGGTGTCCGAAGAGGAACATCCAAGACCAGACTGCCAGGTTGTTCATGCCATAAGGCGTGTAGCCGTTAATGGTTTGAGCAGAGTACAGCCAGAGGTAGTCACGCAGCCAGCCCATGAGGTAAGTAGAAGACTCATTGAACTGAGCAACGTTGCCTTGCCAAATACCCAGATGCTTCCAGTGCCAGTAGAAGGTTACCCAACCAATGGTGTTGAGCATCCAGAACATAGCGAGGTAGAAAGAGTCCCAAGCGGAGATGTCGCAGGTGCCGCCACGGCCGGGGCCGTCGCAAGGGAAAGCATAGCCGAAGTCTTTCTTGTCCGGCATCAGCTTAGAACCACGAGCATCCAACGCGCCCTTGACCAAAATCAAGGTGGTGGTGTGCAGGCCTAGTGCGATCGCATGGTGAACCAAGAAATCGCCAGGGCCAATGGTTAAGAACAGAGAGTTGGTGCTGCTGTTGATCGCATCCAACCAGCCAGGTAACCAAACGTTACCGTAGTTAGGCCAAGCGGTGGTGGCGATGCTGTCGGGATTAGACAACAGCACATCCATACCATACAGAGCCTTACCGTGAGCGGCTTGGATGAATTGAGCAAACACCGGCTCGATGAGGATTTGCTTCTCAGGGGTTCCGAAAGCCTGCATCACGTCGTTGTGGACGTAAATACCCAGGGTGTGGAAGCCCAAGAACAGCGAAACCCAAGATAGGTGAGAGATGATCGCTTCTTTATGGCGTAGAACGCGATCTAGCACGTTCCCTTTGTTTTGTTCGGGGTCGTAGTCACGAACCCAGAAGATTGCACCGTGGGCAAACGCACCAACCATCAGGAATCCAGCAATGTACTGGTGGTGGGTGTAGAGCGCTGCTTGGGTGGTGAAATCCTTAGCCATGAAGGCATAAGGAGGCAGGGAATACATGTGCTGAGCCACCAAGGAAGTAATTACACCTAGCGCTGCCAGAGCAAATGCTAACTGGAAGTGCAGGGAATTGTTCATGGTGTCATATAGACCTTGGTGAGGCAGGTTGAACTGACCTTCGCTCTTGCCACCGAGCAAACCGGACTTGGAGTTGAGCATTTCTTTGATGCTGTGACCAATTCCGAAGTTCGTGCGATACATGTGACCCGCAATGATGAAGATCACAGCGATCGCCAAGTGGTGGTGAGCCATATCCGTCAGCCACAGCGACTCAGTCTGGGGATGGAATCCACCCAAGAAAGTCAGAATCGCTGAACCCGCACCTTGAGAGGTTCCAAACACATGCTGGGCTGTATCTGGATTCTGAGCGTATACGCCCCAGTTTCCAGTGAAGAATGGGCCCAAGCCTGCGGGGTGGGGTTTAACGGACAGGAAGTTATCCCAACCCACGTGCTGTCCGCGAGATTCGGGGATAGCAACGTGAATCAAGTGACCAGCCCAAGCCAAGGAGCTCACCCCAAACAAACCAGCCAAGTGGTGGTTGAGGCGGTGTTCTGCACTCTTAAACCAGGACAGGCTAGGACGGAACTTGGGTTGCAAGTGTAGCCAGCCTGCAAACAAGAAGAGCGCAGACAACAACAAGAGGAATATTGCACCTTGGTACAGGTCACCATTGGTCCGTATCCCTTGGGTGTACCACCAGTGGTAGACACCGGAATAAGCAATATTAACTGGGTTAGACGCACCCGCTTGGGTAAAAGCGTCTACGGCTGGTGAGCCAAATTGGGGGTCCCAAATCGCGTGAGCAATGGGACGGACGTTCAGAGGATCTTTAATCCACTGTTCAAAGTTACCTTGCCAGGCTACGTGGAACAGGAGGCCAGAGGTCCACAAGAAAATGATCGCAATGTGGCCGAAGTGAGAAGCAAAAATCTTTTGATAAAGATTCTCCTCAGTCATGCCATCATGGCTTTCAAAATCGTGAGCCATGGCAATCCCATACCAGATTCGACGTGTTGTCGGATCTTGAGCGAGGTCCTGGCTAAATTTTGGAAATTTTGTTGCCATCTGTCTTAGGAAATCCTCCTCGCTGACATATGAGCTTATGCAATGCTGCTGCTCATTTTCTGCCCCTTATGACCCCCTGGAACTTTCGTTCCAGGTTTAAAGCGGGTCTTAGGACAGGCAAGACACTCACAGGATGTATCTTGCTTTAGATTTGGTATCAAATCAAAGATGTTTTATCCAATTGCGATGATTCGCGCTAGGAAGAACGCCCATGTGGTAACGATTCCTCCCAGGAGGTAGTGAGCTACCCCTACAGCACGACCCTGAATAATGCTCAGAGCACGAGGCTGAATCGCTGGGGCAACTTTTAATTTATTATGCGCCCAAACAATGGATTCGATCAGCTCTTGCCAGTAGCCGCGACCGCTGAACAAGAACATGAGGCTAAACGCCCAAACAAAGTGAGCTCCCAAGAACAGCAGTCCATAAGCGGACAGAGCGCTGCCGTAGGATGTGATCACCTGAGAGGCTTGCGCCCACAAGAAATCACGCAACCAACCGTTAATCGTGATGGCACTGGTGGCAAAGTTACCAGCAGTGATGTGGGAAACAGTACCATCTCCTGCTACTGTACCCCAAACATCCGATTGCATCTTCCAGCTAAAGTGGAAAATTACCACCGAAATGCAGTTGTACATCCAGAACAGACCAAGGAATACATGGTCCCATCCTGAAACTTGGCAGGTGCCGCCGCGTCCAGGGCCATCGCAAGGGAAGCGGAAGCCCAAGTTAGCTTTGTCTGGAATCAGACGAGAGCTGCGAGCAAACAGAACACCTTTAAGCAGAATCAGCACGGTGACGTGGATGGTAAAGGCATGGATGTGGTGAACCATAAAGTCCGCCGTACCCAGCGCAATAGGCATCATTGCCACTTTGCCGCCAACCGCAACAATACCGCCACCGAAAGCATAGCTAGCCGGTTCTAGGGCATTAGGAGCTGTGTTTCCTGGTGCCAAGGTATGCAGATTCTGCACCCACTGAGCAAACACAGGTTGTAGCTGAATTGCGGTGTCCGAGAACATATCTTGAGGACGACCAAAAGCCCGCATCGTGTCGTTGTGAACGTACAGACCAAAGCTATGGAAGCCTAAGAAGATACAGACCCAGTTGAGGTGAGAGATGATTGCATCCCGGTGACGGATAACTCGATCCAGCAGATTGTTTTGGTTAACTACTGGGTCATAGTCCCGCACCATAAAGATAGCGCCATGAGCTGCACCACCCACAATTAGGAACGCACCAATCCACATATGGTGAGTAAAGATGGAAAGCTGCGTTGGGTAGTCAGTCGCCAAGTAGGGATACGGTGGCATCGAGTACATGTGCTGGGCCACGATAATGCTCAGCGAACCCATCATGGCAAGGTTAATTGCCAGTTGAGCGTGCCAAGAGGTGGTTAGCACTTCATAGAGACCTTTGTGACCTTCACCTGTGAAGGGTCCTTTGTGGTTCTCCAGAATTTCCTTCATGCTGTGACCAATGCCCCAGTTTGTCCGGTACATATGGCCAGCAATGATGAACAGTACTGCTAGTGCCAAGTGATGGTGGGCTGTATCAGACAACCACAAGCCTCCCGTGATGGGGTTCAGTCCGCCTTTGAAGGTGAGGAAGTCAGCATACTGACCCCAATTCAAAGTGAAGAACGGCTTTAGACCCTGCTCAAAACTGGGATAAAGCTCAGCCATCAAGCTCTTGTTCAGGATGAACTCGTGAGGCAAAGGAATATCCCCAGGAGCTACTCCAGAATCCAACAGCTTGTTCACTGGCAGTGCAACGTGGATTTGGTGACCTGCCCAAGACAAGCAGCCCAATCCAAGCAAACCAGCCAAGTGGTGGTTCATCATGGATTCCACGTTTTGGAACCATTCCAGCTTAGGAGCCCGCTTGTGATAGTGGAACCAACCAGCGAACAGCATCAGGGCTGCCATCACTAGGGCACCAATCGCCGTGCAGTATAGCTGGAACGTATTGGTGAAACCAGCAGCACGCCAAAGCTGGAAGAAACCAGATGTGATTTGAATGCCGTGGAAACCGCCACCGACATCCGCATTCAAAATATCTTGACCCACAATGGGCCAAACAACTTGTGCACTGGGTTTGACGTTTAGAGGATCGGTTAACCAAGCCTCATAGTTAGAAAATCGAGCGCCATGAAAGTACATGCCGCTCAACCAAACAAAGATGACAGCCAAGTGACCGAAGTGAGCGCTGAAAATCTTACGAGATACGTCTTCTAGGTCACTGGTATGACTATCGAAATCGTGGCTGAGAGCGTGAAGGTTCCAAATCCAGGTTGTGGTTTTTGGGCCTCGGGCTAGGGTGCGGTCGAAGTGACCGGGCTTAGCCCACTTCTCGAAGGAAGTTGGTACCGGGTCATTATCGACAACCACCCTAACCTTACGCTCTCCCTCAGGAGGGCTAATTGTCATGAGGAATCTCCTCTCTAGACAAGGAACGAGAATTACTCCCAAGGGGGAGTTGGATGTTTAAGTGCAGGAAAGCCGCGTGATAAAAAAATTGCTTTCCTTAAAGTAACTTTAAAGCGAGAAGGCCGCTTTGAGTAGGTCAAAAGGGTACCTTCTGTATGTTGATGATAGGACTTGCCTTTGAAACTCTTTGGTGGCACTTAACAATAATTCAAATTTGAGCAAATCAACGTCTTCTTTGACTTGGAGTGCAAAAGCCGCCGGACAAAAGTCAATAGGAGTTGGCAGAAAATTTACAAAACACAATATTTGACAGATGAAGTATCAAAATGTAAAGAGACCTGAAAAGAGAATTGCCCTAAATCCAGGCGACAAAAGCATTGCTTAAATTTTTTTGCCTTTAAGAATTGAACCGAGACTGCATAAAATTACCAAAAACTAATCTTCTCAATAGAAAGAATCTATAGATTGGAATCTTCTATCAATCCCAACAAGAGAGGTCAGATGTACTATGGCCCGAAAAAAAGATTATGAAAATCCGATTCCCTCTAAAGAGGTAAAACCATATTTAGCTATGGTGCCTAGTAACAGGTTCAGTTAAGATGGATTGCCGGTGGCAGTAAGGAGATTGCGTGTTGGGTAGGAATCGCCGATGGACAACTGTTGTTTCTTTCCTGATGACTGCGGTCATGGTACTAGGTTTGGTGGGATGCGGCGATCGCATCCAGGCATCACAACCGCTTAGCAGCGATCGCACAACCGAACCTAAGCGAATGGGGCAGCTTTCAGAAGTCGCACCGCCCCCAGTCATTGGGCAACTCAGTCAGAGCTTGAAAGCTTATCAGCCTCAAGTCACAATTCTCAGTCCTACGACGGATGAAACCGTCCGAGATACAAGCATATCTGTACGATTGCAAGTTCAGGATTTACCCATTTTCAAAGACTCCAATTTAGGCTTGGGCCCGCATTTGCATCTGATTTTGGACAACCAGCCCTACCGAGCCGTCTATGACTTAGACGAACCCATCGTCTTTGAAGATTTAGCCCCTGGCACTCACACGCTGCGGGTGTTTGCCTCCCGTCCCTGGCATGAGAGCTTCAAAAACGAAGGAGCCTATGCCCAGACAACCTTTCACGTTTTTACCAAAACGACTGATAACAACCCTGATCCCACGCTCCCCCTGCTAACTTATAGCCGCCCTACGGGGAGCTACGGAGCCGAGCCAATCCTGCTCGACTTTTACCTAACCAACGCACCTCTGCATCTGGTTGCTCAAGAAAATCCGAACGATGACATTGCTGACTGGCGTATTCGCGTCACCGTCAATGGAGAAAGCTTTGTACTCGATCGCTGGCAGCCTGTTTATCTTAAAGGGTTTAAACCAGGCAAAAACTGGGTACATTTAGAGTTTCTCGATGAACAGGGAAACCCAGTCAAAAATGTTTTCAATGACACAGTACGCGTCATTACCTACGAGCCGAAAGGCAAAGACACTCTTTCTAAACTAGTACGGGGTGACATTTCCGCTGACGCAGCAAGTGGAATTGTAGGACCCAATTACAAAGCACAGCCAACACCAATTCCCTCACCTGAGGTAACACCGACTCCCATTCCCTCTCCTACAGAAGAACCAACACCTATCCCATCTGTAGCTCCTTCTGTTGAAGAAGCACCAAAGCCCGAATCTATAGCACCGGAAGAAGAAACGATTCCTGAAGAGGAAGCAGCACCTACCCCAAGCGAAGCTCCTGCACCTGTAGAAGAACCCACTCCGGAAGCCGAAGTAACTCCATCTCCGGTGATTGAGCCAGTACCAGTACCAACAGAGTCGGAAAAGTCCCGATTCGGTAATTTCTTCGATCGCTTCCGCCGTCCAACAGCTACTCCCAATTCTTCACCGGAACAACCCGAAGCACTAGAATCCCCTGCTGGCGAACCTACTGTTCCTGCTTTACCTGAACCAACGCCAGAACTGGAAGCTTCGCCTACTCCCAGTGAATCTCCTGCCGTAGAAGTACCGACTGAAGAGGTGTCACCAACCCCCAGTGAATCTTCAGCGCCAGTAGAAGAACCAACTCCGGATAAAGAAACGGCACCTACAGCCACCACACCCCAAGAAAAATCTAAGTTCGGGAATTTCTTCAATCGCTTCCGCCGTCCAACAACAGTTCCCAGTCCATCACCGATATTGCCGGAGACACCAGCAACTCCCTCTCCTGAACCAACGGCTCTCCCTGAACAGCCTGAGTCACAGTTAGAAACAACTCCAGCACCCGAAACCTTAGTGATTCCCAGTGAACCTCCAGTCTCTCCAGAGGAACAAACACCAGACGCTGAATCTCTAGAAGTCGAACCTAGTCCAGTGATTGAGCCAGTTCCTGTTAGACCGATACAGCCTGAAAAATCTGCTAGAGGTTTCTTAAAGCGTTTCCAACGTCCATCGATCAACGAACCAGCCCCAAGTTCGGGTTTACCGCCAACCTTACCAGAAATTGTAGAGACACCAGTCCCACAATCTTCAGCCTCAGATTCATCTACGGTCCCACCTCAAGAAGTGGCACCAACTCCAGACTCGGCAACAGAAAATTCGCCAGCCGCTTCTGATTTTGAACGCTTTACCTCTAGTCCGGAAACAGAAGAAATTCAAGAGCCAACACCTACTTTGGAAGAAGAAATAATTCCTCCACCTGCACCCCAGTCGTCTCCTCGAATTATTCAAGCGCCGGTTGATGCAGTACCCGATATTCCCAGCCGTTTCTTGAAAAAATCAGCATCAAATATCCCAGGTGAGACTCCTACACCTTCAGAGATACCAGCAGAGAATTCACAAGCCAGTGATGTTCCTATAGAGGAAGAGGGCAGTTGAGGCGATAAAGCAGTTGATCGAAAAATGATGAGGCAAGAATTTCAATGATTAAGTTCAAAGCGGATACAAGCCCCTGATTTGAGCTGTGGAGATAAAGGAAAATTTTACTGGGTTAATCCCCCGATTAATCCGTAGGGTCAATCCAAAATCTAAAATCTAAAATCGAATGACGGTTCGCGTCCGATCGCCAAATCTTCCCCAAGACCAAATCTGGCTGAATACAGACCATCCTTTATCGCTGAAAAATTTAAGAGGGCGAGTTGTCCTCTTAGATTTTTGGACTTATTGCTGCATTAATTGCCTGCACGTTCTGCCAGATTTGAAGTACCTAGAACAAAAATACAAAGACAGCCTGACTGTCATTGGTGTTCACTCCGCTAAATTTGACAACGAGAAAGAAGCGGAAAATATTCGTCAAGCGATTCTGCGCTACGATATCGAGCATCCAGTTTTGGTGGATAGAGACTTTCAGGTTTGGGAACAGTATGCGGTTCGAGCGTGGCCCACTTTGATAGTTATTGACCCGGAAGGATATGTCGTTGGCAATGTATCGGGTGAAGGTAATCGAGCTGTTTTAGATCACCTAATCGACCAAATCATTCGAGAGCATCAAGAAAAAGGAACCATTAACTTTCACGAACTGAGTCTCACTCTGGAAAAACAGCGACAACCCCTAGCTACACCTCTGGCTTTTCCGGGTAAAGTACTAGCTGATGAAGCAGGTAAGCGGCTATTTATTGCTGACTCAGGTCATCACCGTATCATTATTAGTACGCTGACGGGTGAAGTTCAAGATGCGATCGCGACTGGCAAACCTGGTTTAATGGACGGTTCCTTCGCGGAGGCGCAATTTTTTTCACCTCAAGGAATGGCATTGGATGCAGACAAGCAGTTGCTTTACGTTGCGGATACTGGAAACCACTGTCTGCGAGAAGTGAACTTGACGACTCAGCAGGTAAGAACAATTGTTGGGACTGGCGAACAAAGCCACCAAATCGAGCCTCATGGAGGTCAAGCTTTAGAAACGGCTTTGAATTCTCCTTGGGATTTGGAAAAAGTGGGCAATAGCCTCTTCATTGCCATGGCAGGTTCCCACCAAATCTGGGAAATGCAGCTAGAAACAGGTATAGTCGGGACTTACGCAGGTAGAGGTGCTGAAGCTTGCCTAGACGGTTCACTCGATGAAGCAGCATTTGCTCAACCTAGCGGACTTACCACTGACAGACGAGAGTTATATGTTGCTGACAGTGAAGTTAGCTCCATTCGGGCTGTCGGCTTAGTAGACAATTTACCAGTCCGAACGGTTTGCGGGAGTGGTGGACTTTTCGGTTTCGGGGATGTTGATGGCGATGGTTCAGAGGTGAGATTTCAACACTGTCTCGGTATTGAATATACCCAAAATTACCTCTGGGTTGCTGATACCTACAATCACAAAATTAAACGTGTTGACCCCCGCAATGGTAATTGCTTGACCCTGCTAGGAGATGGCATCGCTGGTCTTCAAGATGGTCAAGGAACTAAAGCTCGATTTTCGGAACCATCGGGTTTAAGTGCTATTGCCGCTTACCTCTATGTCGCCGATACCAATAACCACGCTATTCGTCGCGTTGCTCTCGATACCCTTGAAGTAACAACACTAGAATTTCCCGGATTGTGTGGTCCTAATGTCTGCTTTCCCTCTGTATAGAGAGCAGTAACCTTAATTTTTGAATTATGAATCCACCAATTATGAATTAAGTATTCAGGTTTTTAGCTTGTGGCATTATCTATGTTAAAATTCAGAGTTTTCTGAAAAGACAGACTCATGAAGCGGCGAAAATTCATTCAGTATGGAATGCTGGGCAGTGCTGCCTGTTTGTCTGACTTGGCTTTCCTTCATCAGCAGTCGTCAACAGCAATTGTATCGGCAGACATGAGCAACAAGCAACGCTATGACTGGATTTTTCTGTACTGGATGCCTTATGACAATGATTTATCACGCTTTGGCACTCCCATCATCAATATGATTGCTAAGGGCGTCCAGAATCAAAATATTCTTGTGGTGGTAGAGTCCGATTTTTGGAATGCTAAACAACTCTCAAGAAGTGTAATTACTAAAGGCAAGATTGCTACCCAAGCACTTGACACCGCTAATAGCGCTAGTGAGGAAGCTTTTGCTGATTACCTCAATTGGGCGCAATCCCAATTTGAAGCCGAAAGGTGGGCGATTGTCATCTTAGGGCACGGTGGACATTTAGATGAAATTAGCCCCGATGAAAATCCTGGCAATGGCTTGGTAGGAACCCAATGGATGAATATCAAGACACTGAGTGATGCGATCGCTAATTTTAATCAACGCATCAATAACCGTTTAGAGTTATTTTTCTTTCAAAATTGTAACAAAGGAACAATTGAGGTTCATTACACACTCCACAAAGCGGCAAAATATACTCTATCGTCTCAAGATCTCCTTGGGGCCCCCAATTACTATTACGAATCTCTATTTAGATACATCGGTAATCATCCAGCACTGAACGGTGAGCAACTAGCCCGAAAAATTAGAGAATTTGAAGCAAGTGATATGTACTATAGCTACACCGTTACTAACAATCACTTATTTTCTAAAATCCCCAAAAAACTCAACTCATTTATTGATTCAATTTTAGCAACCAATATTAAATCTATTAATTTGGATAAAAATCAGAAATATGGTTATTGGGATGAGCAATACATAGATTTAGTAGGAGTTTTTCAAGCAATTACTGAGCAAGTAGGAGCAGAATCTAAAAGCTACCATGAATTTATTGAATTCTTGAATGGCTCCATGATTCATCTCGTAAATCCTAGAAAGAAGCCTAGAGATTTATCAGGTTTAGGATTATTTTTACCTTCGAGTCGTAAGCAGCTCGACAAATATCGTTATCTTCCGATTTATTCAGAATCAAAATTAAGCAAACTATTTGATGTAATTTTATTTAACTAATTTTTAGAATTTAGAAGTAATTCGGAGGATAGAGCATGACTTGTACCTAAGTTGTGTTCAATAGAAAGGAGTCAAAAAGGCTATCATCACGAAAGATTCTGAGGAATTTAAAGAACTTTGCTTGTGATAAATAAATAGATAGTGTCTCCTTTTAGCTCTCCCCTTATGCCTCAAGACTTTTCCGGTCAAAATCTCAGAGGTCGCTCCTTCAGGGGGCTTGACCTTACGGGTGCAAATTTTTCGCACTCCGATATCCAAGGTACCAATTTCACCAATGCCATCTTGAGAGGCGCAAATTTTAGCCATGCTCAAGCTGGCTTGAAACGTCGCTCCGTTATTGGTTTGTTAATGAGCACCTTGATTCTGGCGGCGCTATCGGGACTCGCTTCAGGATTTACTGGATATCTGACAACATACTTTTTTCAACCGAAACACCTGTTAGGCTATCCTTTCCCTCCCAGTTTGGTTGTTTTAGTAATCGTTGCAGTTTTTTTCACTGTCTTTATTCAACAGGATGCTAAGGCAGCATTTAAAGCATTAGCGATCACCTTAATTGTGACTTCATTGATCGCTTTAAGTGGTGCTTTGGTTGGACTGATCGCTGTACTTGGAGCGGTAGCTGGAGCATTAGCGGTAGCTGGAGCATTAGCGGTAGGTGGATCTAGCGCTGGAATTATTACCATAACCGAATCTTTGCTCGTCTCTGGAGCTTTGGCTGTCGTTGGCTCTAGAGAGATGACTAGGGTGGTTGCCGAATCCTCAAATACGATTTTGCTTGGAACTGAGCTTCCTGCGATCGCACTAGCGTTAATTGTTCCAAGTCTCTCTGGTTACATCGGTTGGAAAGCTTTGTGTGGAGATGAGCGGTTTGCCTTGATTCGACAAATTGCTACTACATTTGCTGCCTTAGGGAGAGGTACTAGTTTTCGGGGTGCTGATTTAACAGACGCCAATTTCACATTCGCAACACTCAAAAGCGCAGATTTCCGAATGGCTACTATTACGCGTACAGGTTGGTTTCAAGCTCAAAAGCTTGACTATGCCAGAGTTGAAGGTACTATTTTGAGTCAGCCGGAGGTTCGACATTTAGTGGTTACCGGACAAGGTAGGCGTGCATTCTTGATCAGGCTAGATTTTACAGGGGCAAACTTAGCAGGGGTAGATCTGACGAATGCTAATTTGGCAGAATCTAATCTCAGCGAAGCGATTTTACAAGGAGCTTGTTTAGAACAAGCGAACCTGACAAAAGTTCAAGCTTTAGGCACTGACTTTAGTAGAGCCAGATTGACTGGAGCTTGCGTGGAGCTATTGAAGGTTGATAGCACCACACGGTTTAATGGGGCAATTTGCGATTATGTTTATTTATCAAGCAAGCCACGAGAGCGCTATCCTAGTCGTGGCAAATTTACTCCGGGAGAATTTCCTCTATTGTTTCGATAAGTGTTGAAAGCCCAAACCAAAAGCCCCACCATAACTGGCAGGACTTTTATTGGTAGGTTACTTGTCAATTAGAAATGCGATCGCACTTCGCACTTCTTCTAATTAGCTTGCTTGTGGCATCACAGGACGAGCATCATAAAGCTCGCGACTCACATAAAAAGAAAGATCTTCTGTAGTCAGGTGTTCCCAAGGATTCAGCCCTTGATCGAGACAAAACTGATGCCAATCTGCAATACAATCAAACCACTGTTGCTCTGTTCCGAGATTGTCAGAAGTTCCAATCAGAATCATTTTGTGCCTCCATGCGTATTTCAACCAAATACACGAACCAGAAAAAAGGCTGTAATCAACACTTTTTTCTCAGCGAATACAGGCCATGCTCCTGAGATACGGATTTTCCGTTTTTGTTTTTACTGAAACCAGGCGCTAAGCGTTACAGGAGCGCATACACAGGCTGAGTTCCTCTTTTACCGGGGCGGATACACGTAACTTTTTAACAAGTGGGAGTGATATCCCAGAATTTGAGACGACCCGAAAAGAGGAAAATCTAACCTAGAAGACCGTAGCTTGTGCTGCCACAGGCTACATACACTTGTGAAACTATAACAGCCTCACTTCTCTAAAATAACACTTCTTTCCACAACCGTGTAAAAGACTTTCTGTCTATCTTTTCGTAAGGGTTTCAGGCTACAAAAGATGCAACTTGCAATCTGCCCTAACCACCAATCAAAACAGTAGGACAGCCTCTGACAATTTTATTCGGTGGTCCCACGGCTTCGATAATCGTGTCACCCAAACGACAAGCGGGAAGATTGTTGATTAAAACCGTAGCGCTGCCATCAATGACCACACCAGGCCCATGCGGAGGAACAGGTAGAGGAGTCGTACAAGTATGAATATCTGCACCGGCTGCACTACTGGTGATGGTACTGCTCATGGTTACGGCTGTTGTTGCTTTCGTGGCTTCCTCAGCTGCCTTAGCCGCCGGAGCTCCGGGTGTCCCCGCAGCAGCAAGGGTTGCCGCTTCAGCAGTTCTGATGGCAGTATCAGCAATTTGCTTTGCAGCTTGCAAGGCGGCAGCAGAAACTAATGGAATCCCCCGCCAAGCGGGTAAGCCACCTATGAAAACATTGATGCTACCAGGCCCTCCAGTTAAAACGGGGGGAAGAGGATGTGCGACAGAGTCGGTAATTCTTGCGGCGGGTCTGCTCATAAGAAAGTCCTATGAATTATGAATATCGTATTTTTAACGCAGAGGTCACAGAGGTTTTCGCAAAGGTGCACAGAGGTTTTGGAGGCAGGTTTCTGTTAATTTTTGATGCGAACGGTAGTGATATAACTGCTCACTAGTACAGCGCGACGCAAATAACCTATCCCTTACAAAAGGTTAAAAAGCTTACTGTAAAAGCTTTCTTCTCTTCTACCTTCTGCCTCCTGTCTTCTGCCTTCTTGCAATCGTGATAGGGCGTGCTTAATTCAGTTTAATTAAAGCGCCTTTAATATTGACGAGCGCTTTAGCTGTTATATCGATTTGTGTGGCATCTAGTGTTAGTTTCGTTCCGGCTTTAATATTAATTTCTCCAGTTGGGCTGTTCATCGTAATGGATGCTAAGCCCCCCTGACTGGTTTTAATTTCAATCCTCTTGTTTCGGTCATCTAAGCGGATAGTGTGACCTTCTTGGGTTTTGATTTCTGCAAATCGGTCGGTGTCATTGAGGTGGACATGATGACCATATACGGTATCAATATAAACACCTTTGTTACTGGCACCTTTATCTTCTTCCACAAACTGAAGTTTATGACCTGTGCGAGTTTTAAGGGTTCGCAGCCGCACTTTGCCATTGACAACTGTGTCATCTATTTTTTCTGGGGGAGCATCTGTACCATTCCACACTCCTGCAATGACGTAGGGGCGATGAATATCACCATGTTCAAATGCTACTAGCACTTCATCATTGATCTCCGGTAAGCAGTCAAACCCTCGTCCTGGCCCTGCACCTGTCCCCAAAACTCTAGCCCAGTAGCTAGTGTGAGCATCTCCACCGGCTTGGGGCGTCAGGGTGGGGAACCAAACTTTTACTCGCCCCCAGCCTTTGGGGTCTTTATTATCAGTAACGATACCCACCATCAGAGTTTGTCCGGGTTGGAGGTTAGTTTGGGGTGATAGCGTCGTAAGAAGGTCTCCTCCCCGCAAACCTCGTACACTAAACTCTGTGGTGTAGACCCGTTCATGGAACAAGTGGCGAGTTTCTGTAACGTAGTAATTGCCGCCATACTTGCCCATATCTTTGAGTTCTACTACCCGTCCCGGTCGGATTTGGGGGTTCCCTTCTGCTCTGGCATCAGCATGGACAAATTCTCCTCCCAACTCATCACATAAGGCTTGAGCCATTCGCTTGGCTTCATTAGGTGTAAATACAGGCTGATTCACCACCATCATCTTGGGGGTGGGTGGCTTCCCCTTAAAGCTCGTACTTGTCTTTGAACCTTTCCCTTTGTCGGTTTCAGTTAATACCTTCTCTGCATTCGCCGTCTCAACAATGGGCTGCTTTTTGCTGTAATCCCAACCCCTGACTTCGACTTCACTCACTTGTTCGGCACTGGTCACCCGGACTCGGAAACTATGCAAATCTGTCAACCATTTAAGCTCCAAGGATTGGTCTACTTTGGGTTTGCGAAAGTTCAGCTTGCCATCTTGGACAAACAACTCAAAACCATTCCGGGCTGCGCGTTCTCTCAAAAATTCCATATTGGTCTGATTTTTTTGGAAAACGTAGCCGTTGGCCCCATTGATATCACCGTAGCCATGAGGACCTGCCGTGTTATCGATTGTGCCCGTGAGTATCCCGACTTCTCCAGCAATTTTCTTGATAATGTCAGTATCGGTCATGTTCTGGAAGGAGCGGTTGTAGCGTCCTCGATGCAAGCGATGGGAGACATCATAACCACGAATCACTACTGGTGCTTGAGATTCGCTTGTGAAGTGAGTTTCCATTGCGGTAATTTCCCCTTCCAAAACCGAGCCTCTATCTTCTTGTTCAAACTCACGGGATTTTGTAGTGCTTGAACCAAAACCAATTTTGATGGGTTTCCCGATCGCAAACAACTTTTCGTGTCGCCAAGTTGCATCCTCCGTCCGTCCGGGAAAGTAGTCATTTTTGATCACCAGCGTAAACATTCCTGGTAGATGGAGGCTCTCTTCTACAGAGATTTGGAGAATATCCTCAATCAAACTAGCAGGAGCGGGCTGTCCATCAATCTCTAAAATCGGTTCAGCTACATAAGTGACAGGCATAGCTACTTTGAGAATGCAGAATGAATGTATCCTTGAGCGATCGCGAATACTTGAGCTATCCTCCAAAGGTCGAATTAACGTCCTTTGCGCTTACTTCGGGTATCAGAAGCACGAGTTGCTGGCGTCGGCTGGTTCGTACTCATCCCCGGTTGAGAGGTGGATTCGTCAATCTCTTCAAGCGTTAGGTCAACCTTTGCCCGTACTGGCGTTCCATCAGGTAAAAACATGGTTAGGGTGTAGTTTAGGCTGGTTAAAAAGCAACGGATGTACTGATGGCTACCCCAAGTAAATACATAAGTAGGTGGGCGCTTTTCCTTTCCTTCTCCCGCCTCGGCAAAATTAACCGCCTTTTCAAATTGGCTTAGTAAAGGGATGACACTAGTTCCCTGCTCGTAGGTATCAAAGATAACGTCTTTAATAGAGAGACTAACGGGGTCGGGATAGGCAAAGTTGACTTTAGGAAGTCCTCTTCCCGTGCGAGCGCCGCTATCTTTAGTTAAATTAATTTTTGCGGCAAAGGCTAACTGATTGGGATTGAATTGAAAATTGACGGTGCCGCCACCATCGAGAGAAACAAGTTGAGCTTTGACGAGTGTCATGCTGTTCTCCTCAATTACTTAATATAACTTCACCAAGGTAGGCGATCGGAATAGTAGGAACCCCTGCGTTCGCGATCGATTTCCAATCGTTGTCGAAGCAAAGTGTAAATCTCACGAGCTAAAACTTCCAAATCTCTATCATTTTCTTGTACAGAGGAATCATTAGTAGATGGAATTTCTTCTATCTGTGCTACCTGTTGAGCAGGATTATTTTCATTAAAGGCTGAGATTAAATTAGAGCTAGATGCATCTTCAACGGGCATCTTTTGTGAAACAAGGTTGTCAAAATCAAGAAAATTTGAAGGTTCAGAACTAGAAGATAATTTTTGAATAATGGTAGATTCATTTCCCTGACTTGATGTATAATTTATTTGGCTTCCATTGAGTAATTCATTGATACTTGACCAAGAACTCGGTATAGTTTCGCGTTGAACCAAAGAGCTTGATAATTGAGGCTCTGAATTCGAGCTTGGTGTTCTCAAATTCTCAAATTCTGGGGTAAATCGTTGCAGAATAACAGGTTTTTGAGTCACTGTTATAGGAGGAGTTTGTACAGTTGGCAGAGAATGCATCAAAACATTCTCCTGAACAGAATGATTAGAAGGGTGTGATTGCTGTTTCTGGAGATAAGCAGGTTGTTCTCCGGAAGCCTCAGCGGCAGAAGTTCCAAGTGGGAAGTCGGAGCGTTGAACGAGAGGATTTGAGGAACCTAGCGGTTGCTGATGTGCTAAATTTTCGAGAACCGTTGATAATTGAGGAATCGTTTCCGTTTCCGAAAAGGCTTGAACGATAGTGGATTCTGAGCTAGTAGGGCTTTCCGTAATAACTCCTTCATTGGAATTTAAAGGAGTTAGGGAAGCATTGATTTCGCTTACGATTTCAGATGAAACTACAGGTATAGGTTCTACAGAAGATTGCACAATTGAATCTTGTACAAGACTTGTTTCTGCTCTGGTTGATTTAGCAGCGGTAGGCTCCGAAGCATTTTGGAATGAGGATTGTGAGTTGGAAAAGGGTTCTACTAGCCGTCTTTGAATACTGGAACTTTGTTCGTCAGTGGAATCACTGGAAAATGAAAAAGGAAGAAAGTCAGAAGATTGAGCTAGAGGTTGTACAGAACTTAGGGATTGGAAAGATGATAAATTGTCCAGAACTGTGGGAAGTGGAGGTAACGCTTCCGTTGCTAACAGAGGTTGAATAAAAGTTGGCTCTGAAGAGGTACGATTTTCAGCAGTTGATTCATCTACAGTTGATTTTGCAAAACCTTGAACTACTTGCTCTTGAGTAGGCAAGGTTTCTAGCAAAACTGAGTCAATTGCTGCATCGGGCAAGAAGTCTACAGCAGTTGGGTTTTCGGGAAGTATAACTTCAGTTGAACTCGATGGTGGGGGAGTATCTTCACTGAAAGCTTGAACTACTGATGCTTGAGTGGGTGTTGCTTTTTCATCCTTGAACGTAGTAAGAGATTCGGGTAAGGATGGTGGCAGAGTTGATTCTTGAATTAATGTAGATTCCAGCGGTTCAGATGTAGTATGAGCGTCTTGAAAAGAGGTTTGAACCGTCGGTTCTGAAGTTAGTGTTGATTCAACGCTTGTTGATGGGGTTGCCGCATTGGGTAAGAAGTCTTCAGAGGTTGGGTTTTCGGAGGGTAAAACTTCAATTGAACTCGATGGTGTTGGGGTATCTTCACTGAAAGCTTGAACTACTGATTTTTGAGTAGATATTCCTTCGTTTTGGTTAAATGTAGGGGGAGATTCAGGTGAGGATATTGGCAGGATTGACTCTTGAATTAATGTAGATTCCAAGGGTTCAGATGTAGCATGAGCGTCTTCAGATAAGGTTTGAATCGTCGGTTCTAAAGTCGGTGTTGATTCGACAGGCGTTGATGGAGTTGCCGCATCTGGCAAGAAATCTTCAGAGGTTGGGTTTTCGGAGGGTAAAACTTCAGTTGAACTCGATGGTGTTGAGGTATCTTCACTCAAAGATTGAACCGCTGATTCTGGGAGTAATGTAGCCTCATTTTCCATTAACTGAATAGGAGACTTTTCCGAAACAGCTGAGACAATCTGTTCCTGAGTTGGTGTAATTTCTGCCGATACAGATTCACTTAGGGTTGGCTGTGTTGAGGTAAGTAGAGTTTCTTCGCTGAAATCTCGTGTAGAAGAAGGTTGTTCTGAAGAACTTTGAAAATTTGGTTGTGGTGTGGATAGGGTTTCTGCTGGTATCGATTCTGTTGAAGTGTTTTCTGAAAAAGCTTGAGCTACTGATGGTTGAGGAGGAGAAATTTCTGCTGCAGTGTGTGCTTGCTCAAATGGAGTTGGTATTGTGTCTACCTGCTCAGATTGAACTGGAGAGGCTTCGGAAAAAGCTTGAACGATTGGAGTTTGGCAGGAATGACTGGGTGCAAAATCCTGAACATCTAGCTCTTGTGTTGGAGGAGTTTCGGCTAATCCAGATTCAGTTGAGTTTGTCTCAGTTGAAGCCGCTAAGGATTCGCCGATTCGAGTGGGGATAGTAGAAGTATCCTCCAAAGAGGCTTGAACTCTTGATGGTTGGGGCGAACCTATTTCGGCTCCCTGAGATTCAGGTGTAGAGTCATCCAAAAAAGCAGTTAAAAGATTGGATTGCTGAGCGGGAATTGTATTGGTTGCCTCGGATTGAGGCGAAATATCTGCTGATAAGTCTGAAATTCCGAGTGATTGCGTCTCGGAAGCAGTGCTTGTTTGCTCAAATTGAGTCGGAGATTGTTTTAAAGAACTTTGAACTGCATCAGATTCAGTGAATAAGGTTTGTATTTCTGTTGATGCTGTTGAAGATTCTAAGTCTGAAGTGTTTTGCTTTTGAGTAAATGTCGTGTCTGCTAATGCTGATTCTGTTGGGGAGTCTTCACTAAAAGCTTGAACTTCAGTAAATTGAGTTTCTGTTACTGTTGGTTCAGTTGAAACGTTCTCCGAAACGACTGGAAATTCAGGAGGTTGAGTTGGTGTTGTTTCTGTTGTTGCCGATTCAGTTGCACTGTTTTGGGAAAAAGCTGAAAAATTAGATGCTTCGCCAGATGAAGTTTCTGCTACCGCTGAGTCTGTTGAGGAGTTTTCATTGGAGGTTGGAACGATAGGGGGTTGAGTTGAAATGTTTTCTGCAAAAGCTTGTACGGCTTGGGATAAGGGAGATGGAGTATCTGCCTGCTCGAATGGAGCAGTAGATGCTTGCGAAAATGTTTGAATGATTGGCTCTGTTGGAGTAACTGAAGCAGTACTGTCTAAAGTTGAAGCAGAATCAGTTAACGGTGAAAAAGTTGGAGGTATTGATGGTTGAGTTGGTACAGTCTCAACTGCATCCGATTGAGTAGAAATGTTGTCTAATGAGGCTGGGGTAGTTGACTCTTGGATAGGAGTTGGTACTACTTCGGTTGAACTTGGAGAACTTTTGGTGAAAGCTTGAATGACAGAAGGTTGAGTTTGTGCCGTTTCTGTTGTTACCGATTCAGTTGCAGCGTTTTGGGAAAAAGTTGGAATATTAGATTCTTGTGCAGATAGAGCTTCTGTTATCTCTGAGCCGATTGAGGAGTCTTCTGTGAAAGCTTGAACTACAGAAGGTTGAGTTTCTGTTTCGGAGGTTTCGGTAGAAACGTTTTCTGCAAATGCTTGAACTAGGGAAGATTGTTGCGGTGTAGTATTTACTTGCTCAAACTGAGTACGAGAATTCTCCGAGAAAGTTGGGGCGATTGGTGCTGTAGAAGAGAGATTATCGGCTGATAGGGGTTGAGTTGGGATAGGTGTTGTTGGCGTATCGGGTAACTGGTTACTTGAAGTTGGAGGGAGGGAAGATGTTTGAGAGAAAAGTTGAGATATTGGTTGTTGAGCAGGTATCGTCTCAACTGTCTCGGATTGCATCAAAGTGTTTTCCGATGCAGTTGAAATAATTGGTTCTTGAGTGGGAGTTTGTGTTACCTGTTCGACTTGAGCAGAAGAAGTTTCTGAAAAGGTTTGAACTTCGGGTTGATGGGGAGATGTAGTATTTTTCGACTCAAGTAAAGGAGTCGATGCGTCTGAAAAGGTTTGGACAATTGGCTCTGTGGCTGAGATGTTGTCTGCTGATAAAGTTTGGCTTGGAGGGGGTGTAGGGTGCGGCAGGCTAGAGGGAGTGGGGGAATTTTCGGAGAGGGTTGGAATTTTCGGTTCTTGAGCAGATGTTGTTGCAGAGCTTGGTATTTCTGAATTTAGTGGGGAGGGGGCAATATTCGTTAGCTCTGATAATTGGGTGGGTGGTGATGCGATCGCAGATTCTGTGACTTCTACAATAGAAGATGAGGTTGGCTGCGGTAGCTCAGCTTCTAACAAGGGTTGGATGGCTGCTAAGTCAGAAGCAGTTGGATTTTGTTGCTCAATTTCTGTTGGGATTGGCTCTCTTGGAACTGACTTTTGTTGGATTGATTCTATCGGATTGAGAATTTCTTGTTTCCCTTCAAGAGGAACTTCTGTTTCTGCAAAAGGTTGGATAGTTGTTGAATTTAAAGAAGTCGTGTCTACTGCTGGTGAATTTAGGTTGGCTAAAGAAGTTTGTACCGCTATAGGTTCACTTGATCGAGATAAAGAGTTATTTAAAACAGAAGTTTCTTGTAGAGTATTGTTTAACCAATGGGACTCTGGCATCTCTGAACGGGGTGATGCCAAGGAGGTAATATTGGTTAAAGGGTTAGTTCCTAATAGAGATAGAAATTTTGGAGATAGAAAGTTTTGTCCTAAAGGATTGGGTGGAAGCAAAGGCTGTTTTAGACCTAGAGGTGAGTCTAATAATTCTATTCCTTCCAGAGTAGGATTAAAATCAGATTGGGTATTTTGTGAGGAGTCTGACATAGGTTAATTGCTAGGGAAAAATCCCGTTGAATTACGCTGAACGTTTTCACTCGCACCGCCGCCACCTTGTTTAGCAACAACCTTCAATCCTTCATAGGCTAATGTTAACTCCTCAATCGCAACTGAATTAGAATTGGCTTGTAATGAAGGAGCTTTCCAGGCAACAGGAATTGCACCGATGAGTGTCCAGCACTGCATGGTTTCTCCAGCTTGATTAAATACTAAAATATTGACATTGCGGCGTTCTTTAGTGCCAGGACTTAAAGTTTGATTAAGCCAATTCCAGAAGGTTAAATCATCAGTGATGCCCCGCTTTAATGTAACATCATTAAATTTGGATTGTTTGAGGAAAATTCGCTGTTGCTCATTTACTCCTCCTTCCATGTAAGTCTCTTTATCAACTGTGACTCCTAAACCTGAACAATCACTAAAAGAAGCAGTAAGATTACTCTCAATTTCTACATAAAAGCGATTGGCTGTGATGTAGTTTTTTCCGTGAAAGTTACTGTCTGTCATAAGCTTAGTAGGTAGGTTGATATAAATAGAATTCAGGAGTCAGGAGTCAGGAGTCAGGAGGCAGGAGTTAGGAGGTATGAGGTAG
>CBKWLJ010000106.1:0-21504 GCA_966675205.1 uncultured bacterium | reverse complement strand
AGATAGGAAATTTCGTCAGATGAATGTTTTAAGACAAAAACAGAGATCGGGACAATCGTTAGCGAAATCACAAAAACCAAGGACATATTAATCTCCTTCCTTGCGAGGAATAGAATAATATACTGAACTACCTGTACTCCCCTTACGGGTGAGTGCCTGCTTCCTGCCCAACAGAAAGCGTAGTAGTAGATTTCTTTCGTCCTCTATTACTGCGACTTACATCTCGACGACAGGCTTTATCCCCCGTTCCAGAAGTCAAGATTCGTAGTCTTTCATCTGTGGGGCTTCTCGCGAATTAAGCTAAATGAGGAAAAGTGATAATTTTCGCTTGAAAATTACCTACTAAACGATCTCTGTTTTTGGACTTTACGCTAATTCAGCTCAGTTGACCCAATAAGTTTACGATTTAATATTAAACTTTAATATTTTTTATACTCAGGAGAATTAAACATTGAGATTTAAGTTAGCTGCTGTTATTGCTGGGTAATTTGGCTACTATTGCCGCTAGAAGTATCACTCCTCTTCACCGAGCGATCGCATTGGGGGGGGGTATAATATTGTGCGATCGCTTCCTTCTAACAAAAAACTTCAAGCGGCAACAGTTGCGTCTAACATGGCTTGGGTACAGTGGACAGTTGGAGAAGTAACAAGCCAACTACTCCAAACAAACAAACACAAACCAGAACGAAGGTGGATTCAAAATGCGAATGCTGCCAAATTGAAAAAGCTAGCGGTATGACTCGCCTATTTTGCAACTGTTGGTCGTAACCTTACCGATTCGTGCTACCATCCAAATCGCAAGCTTCAGTGAAAGCCCAATCCGGGTCATCCTGATGGCTGCGATCATTATTAGGTTTCGGCTGGCGATTGGCGGTAGAAAAGCTAACGAATGCGGAAACACCAAGAACAACTATAGCTAAAATTTCCATTGGTTCTGCCTCGAGAATTGATTGTTCAACTAGTGGTATGCGTTGAACCAGCACTAAAAACTGCAATGACAACGCTTGATCAGAAAAGCTCTCCACAACCGTACAGTCTGGGGCTAAGTAACCTTTTGAGAAGAAAACTTGACATTTTTTCTCATTTAGGTGACAGAACTCTTACCTCAGAATTTTTTGAGTTGGGGTGAGCTAAATCACTCTGCTACAACTTACTGAGGCGAGACTCGTTATCTGGACGCTTCATGAAAGCTTTATGATGTTCTCCGTAAAACCCTTGGATAACTGATAGCGGAAGAGTTAAACAATAGACCTAACTTGAAAATAGGAGTCATATCGTGTCCGGTTGAATACCCATAGTTAGGACTGACGCGGGGACGTGGGGACGCGGGGACGCGGAGAAATCTTTATTATGGGCAATTAGCCGGACTTGGAGCAAGAGGTCTAATACCCACTATCCCGACATCTTTTCCCCTTGACCCGTGTTCTGCTTTCAAGGAGCCGTAGAAAGTCTAGTGCAGCATTTGATCAACCCCACATTAGCTTAACAAAAGTTAACTTTTTTGTGAAAATATTACGAGGCGTCAGCATTAAGTACAGACTATTGCGGCGCTTCATCAGCATCATTTCAAATTTTCATTAAGATGAACTTACCCCCTTCAAGCCGACTCCAATTTACTCCAGATTTAAACATTTGCCGGATTTTAAACGGAATGTGGCAAGTATCTGGTGCACACGGACGTATTGATCCCAAACAAGCTATCCAGAGTATGTTCAAGTATATGGATGCAGGCTTTACCACTTGGGATTTAGCCGACCATTACGGATCAGCCGAAGACTTTATTGGAGAATTCAGGCGTCAATTAATCGAGAGTCGTGGGGAAGACGCTTTAGCTAATTTACAAGCTTTTACCAAATGGGTGCCTAGACCCGCTCGAATGACCAAGCAATTGGTTGAAAAAAATATCAATATCTCTTTGCAGAGAATGGGTGTTGCCACCTTAGACCTCATGCAATTCCACTGGTGGGACTACCGAGATAACAATTATTTGGATGCTCTCAAGTACATGACCCAACTGCAAACTGAAGGAAAGATTAAACACCTAGCTTTAACGAACTTTGATACAGAACATTTACAAATTATTACTGAAGCAGGCATCAAGATTGTGTCCAATCAGGTGCAATTTTCTCTGATTGACCGTCGTCCTGAGGTGAACATGGTCAAGTTCTGTGCTGAACATAACATCCAACTTTTCACCTACGGAACTCTCTGCGGTGGCTTACTCTCCGAAAAATATCTGGGATATCCTGAACCTCGGTGGGGAGAGCTTTCCACCGCATCTTTGAGAAAATACAAAAATATGATAGATGCGTGGGGCGGTTGGAGTTTATTTCAAGAACTGCTTCAGGTTCTTAAGCAAATTGCAGACAAACATCATGTCAGCATCCCTAATATTGCGGTGCGTTACATTCTGAACAAACCAACGGTGGCGGGTGTGATTGTTGGTGCCAGATTAGGTATCGCCGAACATTTGGAAGACAACGCCAGGGTATTTGATGTGATACTTGATGCGGAGGATAACGACCGGATTAATGCTGTACTGGGTCAATCACGAAATCTGTATCAACTGATTGGTGACTGTGGTGACGAGTATCGGCAGTAAATTCTCTGTCCACTGTTGAAAGTCGGGAATTGGGAATGGGGAATTGTTTCCTATGCTGAAGTGTTTACTGAGCAATTCTTGTTGACTGTTCCCCGTTAAGGAGTTCCCTGTTCCCGACTTGGAGCAAGAAGTGTAAGAGTTAGGGAGAGAGCAAGGGAAAATATTGCTCATTTTTTAGGGGCGCTGGTACACATCAAGCCTGTTTTGTGTTGTGATTGGAGTTCATTGTGTTCAACTGGGCAACGCGACCAAGTCCCTTTAACTATCGCAACTTCTCGCTCTGAACTGCGAACGCTAGCCATCCACCTGCCCTGATTCTTTTTCAATTCCCAGTCCAGTAAGGTTAACCTACCTTTTAAGGAATCTACCTCATCCCCTTCAGTAAAATTCACTTTAAAATCTATCCGTATTTTCCCTAGAGCCTCCTGCCAAAACTGACCTTTTGATGAGGTAACAGGCGCTAAACCAAATGTCGTTAATGAGAAATTAGTGTAGGTATTGGTTTCGTACTCCAAAATTACCCCACCTTTAGTTAATCCATCATTCCCTAAGAAAGAATATTTAACGCTAGCTGGATGAAGGGAGTTTTTTCCCTCGCCTAGCAGTGCAACCATAGCTTCATTGGGAGGAATGAGTAATTTTTTGAAGAGAGCGGGCAGCATACTAATTCGTATCTTCCTAAAAATTTTTTACGTAAGCTTGACATTCCTCATTGACTTTAAGCCTTTCTTACCTAAAACGACGAGGTTTTACTAAGAAATATACTAAAAATTAGAATTTAAAAATTCTTTGAAAAAGTATTAAAGTTTTATTAATGATTGATGGGCTACAGTAGTAGCGATCGCTAGTGCAAGAAGACAAAAGAGATAAGGCTCCGAGGCAAAAGAGATATTGTCTGTAGAGTAAGCTTTTTCACCTTTTGGAACGGGTGGGTTATTTTCGCCGCGCTGCACTAGATTCCTGAGAATAGCAAAAATTACACTATCTCTCCTTAGATAGAGGCAATAGCTAAACGTGAACTATAAAAGAAGGGAAGCAATGTGCTCCCCTCTAGTTTTCTCTACCCCTGTGTTTGAGCAAGTTGCTTTTATGGTTCTCTTTCTCTGGCTGGGTCGCCTTCAAAGGGCTGAACACCTGTCGTGGGATAGTCATCATCTCTAGGCTTAAAAATCATGTTCACTCCATCCCAGACGTACTGAAGCATCTCTTGGATTCGGGTGAAAACCTTCATAATTTTCCTCCAAAAATCAAAAATTTATCAACGGAAATCAATAAAACTAACTTGTTATTAACAGCTAATTAGCTGTAGACTTATCTCTCACTAAAAATTATAACGAAGCCTCTGCTCAAATTCCCCTCAACTTAAACTTGAAACAAAAAACTATATAAATAGCAATATTTTGCATCAAAATTTTGAGGTGGATTTTCAGAAGTTGCTGATAGGCTGTCAGATTATAGTATCAAGCATTAATGATTTGCGATCGCTTCTTTCACTCGCCCTTGGGATAAGCGTAAATTCCAAAGTGACAAACCCAAAATAATTAAAAATAAAACCAGCCCCATCGTGCAAGCATAACTAACTTCCAATTCAGAAATCGCTTGCTCATAGAGATAATAAACAACGGTCTTAGAACTATTAAGCGGACCTCCCCGCGTCATGATGTAGACTTCGTCAAACACTTTTGTTGCAGAAATAGCAGAAATTACTGACACCAAGACTAAATAAGGGCGCATCAACGGCAGGGTAATATCCCAATGCTTCAACAAGCCATCTGAGCCATCAATTGCAGCCGCTTCATAAAGTTCCTGGGGAATGGATTGCAATCCAGCTAGGTAAATTATCATGTAGTAACCTAATCCTTTCCAAATTGTTACCGCCATCACACTGAAAATTGCCCAGTCCGGCTCGGTTAACCAAGGAATACCTGTTTTAAAGCCAACTTGCGCTAAAACCTGATTAAAAAGACCATTTTCTTCGTATAGCCACTTCCAGGCAATCCCAGCAACTACCATAGAAATCACCACAGGCGTGTAAAAAGAGGCTCGAAACCAGTTAATTCCCCGCAACTTCTGATTCACTAAAATAGCCAGAACCAAGGGAAGCATGACTAAAACAGGGACAACACCAAGCAGATACAGTAACGTATTTCCCATCGTTCTCCAAAAAATTGGATCGACCCATAAACGCTTGAAGTTCGCTAAACCAACCCACTGAGGGGCTTGAGTCAGGTCATATTCATATTGGGTAAAACTTAGATAAAAAGCTTGCAACGCAGGCCAAAAAACTGTCAAGATTAAAATAACAAAAGCGGGGAGTAGAAACAGGTAAGGAGTGAAATATTTATTAGCAAGAAATGATTTTTCTTTCATTGAGAAATTGAATGATGAATTGTGAATTATGCATTATGCATTTTGGACTAATTCGTCACTGACAGCCAGTTATGATACTTGCTGAACTTGATAGAAGTTCAAGAATTGGGAAGTGTCATACCAGGCAATTGTAAAGTGTAGTCTATTTAACTGTTTCTAGGACTAGAACTTAGTGTAATCTTGTAACTTCTCTAGCAGAAGCTACAGCTACGGCAGAAGCTGAGTCCCAGGAGACTGGCTTCGCAAGCAGTTGCGAGCAGGTTTTGTTGTTTTCAGGGAGCGATTTGATGGAATCGCTTGCTGTTCCGGTCAAAAATTTTACTGCCTTCTCGGTGCTATCTCTCGTCAACAGGGTCACTACCGCCTGAAAAGATGGCTGCTTGCGATTGGCACTTATACCAAGTTGCGTTCATACGTAGTACTTTCTCTCCCCTTTGTCTTCCTTGTGTTTCTTGTCCCTCTTGTCCCCCTTGTCCCGCTACCTACTATCTTTGAGGCGCAACTTCGTATTCATCTATCTCCCGCCCAAGCTGCCTTGATTGCACACCAAGAAGGCGTGGAGTTTAAACGTTAAGCATAGTCGTTCATTTGAACATTGCAGTGAAACTAGCTACGGTCGCACTAGAAATGATTACCGCTACTTCCGAGCAAGCACCAACAGGAGTTTGCGAAAACTTGACTGAATTGTTGCCTGTTTTACTGAAAGTGATTCCGGTTCCTTCTGTTATTATTCGCTCCTCAGATAAAGTCATTCTCTTGGCGAACGAAGCATTCTGTTCTACCTTTGGTCTAAAAATTGAGGAAATTGGTAATAGTAACGGGAACGCACAAGCGGAACGTAGTTCAGTACGACTCAACCGAAGTGTACCACCGTTAAAACCGGACAACGTTCAACAGACTCCAGACAAGGCAGCACTCAAGGCGTTAGGAGTATCAGAGGCAGAGGAACAACCTTCTTCAGTAGAGCAAGCGTGTCAGTGGAGTAGAGAGGGCACCGTAGTTGAAGCTTACCCTATCCAAATTTTCTACCATGACCCAGCCGATTGGCAGAACGTATTACAGGTTTTTGAACACCAGGGATATCTGCGCGATCGCGAAGTTAAAATGCAGAAAGCCGATGGTACGCTGCTGTGGTGTTCCATTTCCTTGCAAAGGTTAACCTTAAACGGTGAACCTGCAATTTTCAGCGTTGTTCACAATATCACTCCCTACAAACAACAAATTGCATCACTAGAGGGAATTCTCACCGCTACTTCCCTTTCCCATGACTGGTGTCAGAAATCTACTCAGCACCAAACCTGCCTTCTGCCTGACTTGTCAGAAAGCGAGGTCAAATTTTGCACCTTAGCCGAAGCGATGGCAGCCGCCACCTTTGTTTACCGAGGCACTCAACTCCTCTACGTCAATTCCGCCTTATGTCGGATTACCGATTACTCCCAAAATGAGTTATCGAGAATGAACGTCTGGGGTTTTCTGCATCCCACTTACCAAGCGCTGATGCGAGAACAAAGTGAAGCTCAACAACGAGGAGAGTGGGTTAAAAGTCGTTATGACGTGAAAATTCTCACCAAAAAGGGAGAAGTTCGTTGGCTAGATGTTACCACCCGCACCATTGATTGGAGCGGAAAGCCTGCAGTTTTAGTGAGTGCGTTTGATATCACCAGCCATAAGCAGGCAGAAGAAGCGTTGTCTGAAAGCCAGCGCATTCTATCAACATTGATGAGTAACCTGCCAGGAATGGCTTACCGTCGTCGTACTGACGAGAATTGGACGATGGAATTTGTCAGCGAAGGTTGTTTGAGTCTTACTGGATACCACGCAGGAGATTTAATTGAAAATCGCAAGATTTCTCTGACTACTATTATTCATTCTAGCGATCGCGAGCGCGTGCGCTATAAAGTAGAAACCGCTCTCCAACAGAACCGACCCTATCAGCTCGAATATCGTATCACAACAGCCACTGGAGAACAAAAGTGGGTCTGGGAACAAGGTCAAGGGATTTTCTCCACTACCAGAGAACTGTTAGCTCTAGAAGGCTTCATCACCGATATTACAGAGCAAAAACGAGCCGCAGAAGAACTTCAGCTATTACAAACCCTCACTCAAGTCATTAGTGAAGCCCCCAATTTTGCTGCCGCTATAGAACTTGCTTTGTGTGAAGTCTGCGAAGCAACCCGTTGGGATTATGGCGAAGCTTGGGTCAAAAGTTCTGATGGAACCATTTTAGAATGTTTAACCGCATGGTGTAGCAGCCATAGTATCCAACAACGCGGGGAAGTAGGAGAGACGGGGAGACGGGGAGCAAAAAAAGCAATTTCTTCTACTAATAACGGGCAAGAGGCTCTTTGGGAACGCTCTCAACCTACTAACCTAACCTTCGGGAACGGCTGCGCCGAACAACCTGCAAACCCTCAACCTGCAAACCTTCAACCTGCAAACCTTCAACCTGCAAACCCTCAACCTACCAACTTTCAACCTACCAACCTTCAACCTGCAAACCTTCAACCTACCAACCTTCAACCTACCAACCTTCAACCTGCAACCCCTCAACCCCAATCCTCAAACTCCCATCCTCTGAGTGTATTTCAGCATCAAAGCCAAAACTATACCTTTGCTCCAGATACTGGATTACCGGGAAGAGTTTGGGCATCGCGTCAACCGGAGTGGATTAAAGATGTCTCCCTTCAACCCCACGACTTTTTTACCCGTTCTCATCTAGCTAAAGCCTGTGGACTAAAAGCGGGATTTGGAGTACCCATTCTTGCGGGTAATGAAGTGTTAGCCGTGCTGACCTTTTTCATGTATGAATCCCGCCAAGAAGACCGAAGATTGGTGGAACTCATTTCCACAGTAGCAGCCCAATTAGGAGCCGTACTTCAACGCAAGAAAGTCGAAGCAGCACTCAAAGAAAGCCAGCGACGCATTGAGAGTTTAATCAATTCTCTTCCTGGAATTGTCTTTTCTTGTGCAAGCGACCCCGGTTGGTCAATGACTTACCTAAGCGAAGGTTGCCTAGAATTAACGGGTTATCACAGCGAAGAATTAATCGGAAATCGGGCTATTTCTTTTGATGCCATTACACATCCGCATGATTTACCCCAGGTGTTGGCAGCAATAGAGATGAGTGTCGCTCAAAAACACCCTTACGTGGTGGAGTATCGCATCCGTACCAAAGCCAATCAAGAAAAGTGGGTGTGGGAAAAAGGGCATGGCGTTTTTGATCATGATGGTAAAGTTTTAGGAATTGAAGGCTTTATTACAGACCTTACCGAGTTGAAGCAGGCAGAAGAAGCTCTGCGTTCTTCAGAAAGTGAATTGCGCGCTCTTTTTGCCGCGATGACTGATGTTATCTTCGTTTTCAATGCTGAAGGACGCTGCCTCAAAATTGCTCCCACAAATCCCATCCGAGGGCTTTTGTGCAAACCGGCTGATGAAATACTGGGCAAAACTCTGCATGAAGTGTTTGAGAAGGAAGCTGCTGATACTTCTTTGAGCTACATTCAGCGTGCCATTAATACCCATACAACCGTCAACTTTGAATATAACTTGCACCTTGAAGGTGAAGAAATTTGGTTGGCTGCTAGCATTTCCCCCACTCAAAACGATTCTGTAGTTTGGGTGGCACGAGATATTACAGAACGCAAACGCGCTGAGCAAGCGCTACAACAAGCTGAAGCCAAATTCCGCAGCATTTTTGAAAACGCCTCGGAGGGCATTTTCCAAACGACAGTAAACGGATACTATATCTCTGCCAATCCAGCGCTAGCTCGGTTATATGGCTATTCATCTCCTGATGAACTCATGGAACGTCTGACTGATATTGAGCATCAGCTTTATGTAGAGCCGAAGCGACGAGCTGAGTTTATTCGCCTGTTGCAAGAAAATGATGCAGTTTCAGAGTTCGAGTCCCAAGTTTATCGTAAAGACGGCAGTATCATTTGGATTTCCGAAAATGCTCGTGCAGTTCGCAATACCAATACAGGGGAATTGCTTTACTACGAAGGCACTGTTGAAGATATTACCGAACGCAAGCGGGTTAAGGAGCAATTGCATGAACGAGCCTTTTATGACTCCTTGACAGGATTACCAAATCGTGCATTATTTATGGATCGTTTACAGCATACCGTAGAGCGGGCCAAACGACATCCTAACAACCGCTTCGCCGTCTTGTTTTTAGATTTAGATCGTTTTAAAGTTGTCAATGATAGTCTGGGACATTTAATTGGGGACCAACTTTTAGTAGAAATTGCACGTCGGTTAAAAGCTTGTTTACGTGCAGAAGATACGGTCGCTCGGTTGGGAGGAGATGAGTTTACAATTCTCCTAGAAAATATTAGTGACGTCAACCAAGCCATCCGCGTCGCGCAAAGAATTCAGCACGAATTCAAGGCACCCTTCAATTTAGATGGACATGAAGTTTTCAGTGGTGCAAGCATTGGTATCGTCCTGAGTCGAGAGGTGAATCAGGGCAACTATAGCAATAAGTATGACCGACCCGAAGACCTCCTCCGCGATGCTGATACAGCATTATACCGGGCTAAGGCATTAGGAAAAGCACGCTATGAAGTCTTCGACCAGACAATGCACCAGAATGCTGTCGCTATATTACAATTGGAAACGGATTTACGTAGAGCCATTGAAAATCAGGAATTTCAAATTCACTATCAGCCTATCGTGTCTCTGCGAACAAACCAAATTACTGGTTTCGAGGCACTACTCCGCTGGCAGCATCCTACACGAGGTTTAGTTTATCCGTCGGAATTTATTCCTCTTGCTGAAGAAACGGGTCTCATCCTTCCCTTAGGTTGGTGGACGTTACAGGAAGCTTGCCGCCAGTTACGTCAGTGGCAAGACGAGTGGTTAGCACAGCACCGAATTTCCTACGAAGATGTTAACCCATTTGAACGATTGAAAGCCGAAAAATTGAACAATATTCGTCGTAGGCGTTCTCGTTCTCGTTACCCAAAAGGGAGTGTGGTTCGCAAGAATACAGTCGGTTTCCATCCGTCTTCTCATCTCAGCTTCCACTTCTCTAGAAACGAACTGTCTTCTCATTCACAACCGATAAATCCCATTACTTTTGAACCTTCTCATCTGCAAATTTCCGACTTTTTGACTATCCATGTAAATCTTTCTAGTAAACAATTTTTACAACCGGATGCCATAGAGCAAATCAACCACATTCTTCAAATAACGGGTTTAGCTGGACGCTGCTTGAAGTTGGAAATCACCGAAAGTTGTTTACTCGAAGATCCAGAAACTGCTGCTCATCTAGCTCGACAGCTCATCCAGCAAGAAATTGGATTATGCATTGATGATTTTGGTACGGGTTATTTTTCTTTAAGTTATTTGCATCGATTTCCTATCACTTCTATTAAAATCGATCAATCTTTTGTCAGTCGTATTGACATAGCTGAAGATAGCTCTTCTCCAGAGCCGACACTGGGTAAAGTCAAAAACCTTCCCCTGCAAATTGCACGAACGATTGTGATGCTAGCCCAGAGTTTAGAAATAGAAGTTATTGCCGAAGGAGTGGAAACTGTTGAGCAATTAACTCAACTCCAAGCGCTGAATTGTCAGTATGGTCAAGGTTTCCTCTTCTCTCAACCCCAAGATGCTACTGCCACTGAATCGCTATTGAAATTGCTAAGTCAAAATTTGTAACTATAACAATTTTCGTTTATATAGAATCTGTAGGGATACAGCATTGCCGTGCCTTATAAACAGGTCAGTTGAAATCTGCTCTATGTTTCATATCAAATCTGATAGCATCAAAGTTTTTTTTAACGCAGAGGATACAGAGGTTTTCGCAAAGGAGTGCAGAGGTTCACGGAAAAGCGACGTCCCTTCTGACACCTTCTTTGAGCGAGTAGAACATTCTATCTTGCCGGAAAACAGTCGAAAATTTGATGTCTGTAGAAAACACCCTTGACCAGTCAATGCTCAAGGATTATCATGGTTGTGCATTGCGAGGAAGGTGCAATCTTTGCTTAGTTGTGGTTGCGGGATATGTAGATTACCGACGGAGAACTCTAGCAACAACTGAAGCAAGTTCTTAGGATTGTTCTTATAGGTTTTTATTCCCCGGTTTACGGGAAGATTAGCCTCATTTATAGCAGTGTATCCTCATCAGCCTCACAGCTACGAATGAGGAGAGTGAGATTCGGATGCTGTGTTTGGCCAAGGTAGCATGGTCATGCTATTAATGCTCAGCAGTTAGAGGGTAGCTCTATAAATACTCCTGTAGTTATTGGTTATTTCAGTCAGAAGTAATAATTATTCTGACAAATTTTCTGTATGAAAAAGTCAAACTTCTTCAAAAGATCTACCTTTTCTCATTGGATTTGTAGTATTTTTTTTGCGGTGATAGTATTTACTAATATTTCCTCCGCTCAGATTACCAAAAATCCTATTTCTCAACTGATTGAAAAATCGAAACTCTCTGTCGGATTGGAAGAGGTGGTAAAGATTCCTGATAGCGGGAGTGATAAAGATAAAAACAAAGCAGCTCGATTGAACCTGCTGATTCCGTCAGGTGACGGTAGCGGACGGTTATTTATTAATGATATGCGTGGCAAGCTCTATATCATTGTTGACCGTACTGCCTTCGTTTACATGGATGTTAAAAATCTAGTGGGTAAAGGGTTTCATGACCAATCCGGACAACAAGGCTTTTCCTATTTTGCCTTTCATCCAGAATTTGCTAACAATGGAATTTTTTATACCGTAACTAGCGAAGATAAAGATACTGGAACACCTGATTTTCCAGTTACTCAACCAATTTTTAACAACGAGGGTCAGAGGATAGAAAGTTCTCACCATGACGTGATTCATGAATGGAAAGCTACAGACCCTGCCGCTAATACGTTTTTTGGAACAATGCGAGAAATTCTTCGCATCGAAGAACCCTACCCTGATCACAATACGGGACAATTAGCCTTTAATCCCAATGCCAAACCTGGTGATGCTGATTATGGAATGCTTTACATCGCAGTAGCTGATGGTGGAAGTGATGGTTTTCCTGTGAGCGATACAGACCCTCTGGATAATGGTCAGGATTTCGGCACACCACTAGGAAAAATTCTACGCATCGATCCGTTTGGAAATAATAGTGCCAATGGTAAATATGGCATTCCTGCTGACAATCCTTTTGTGAATGATGGGGATTCTAAGACTCTAGGTGAAATCTGGGCTTATGGATTGCGTAATCCTCATCGTTTTAGCTGGGATACTGGAGGCGATCGCAAAATGTTGATTGTCGATACGGGTCAGGCTTTTATTGAAGAAGTAAATCTCGGCAAGAAAGGAGCCAATTATGGCTGGGGGGAGCGTGAAGGTACTTGGGTTGTGGATGAAGATAACGAAAATGTTGTTTATCAATTACCTGAGAACGATCTCGATTTTAATTACACTTACCCCGTTGCCCAATATGACCATGACAAGCCCCTAAACTGGTCAGGCTTTTACGCTGTTGCGATCGCTGGCGGTTTTGTTTATCGAGGAACCGCCATTCCCGAATTAGTGGGTCAGTATATTTTTGCCGACTTTTGCAATGATGGGCGTTTTTTCCACGTTCCTGTAGATGAACTGGCTGAGGGCAAACAGGCAACGATTAAAGAACTCAGGCTCTTTGAGGGCAAAAAAGAACGCTCATTTCTGGAAATGGTTGGTAAAAAACGAACCGATGTCCGATTTGGGATAGACGAAGCAGGAGAACTCTATGTGACATCCAAACAAGACGGGAAAGTTAGAAAAATTGTCCCTTCACCGGAGTCTCGCAATCCTCAAAGCAAAGCGCAGTCGGAAGTATCCACTACTGTCAGCACGATTACGCGGACAGTCTATGATGGCCGCACCGCGTTTCGGCTGAGTGATGGTCGTACTGAAGCCGTCGTTGTGCCGGAAATTGGGCGAGTCATGCGTTATGGCTTGGTGGGAGGTTCCAATTTTTTGTGGAATTCACCTCAAAAAACCTACGATAAAAATAAATGGAAAAACTGGGGTGGCGATAAAACTTGGCCTGCACCCCAGCAATGGTGGCCTGCGATCGCACAGCGTAATTGGCCTCCTGATCCAGCTTGGGATGGTAATACCTATACAGCCAAGATTCTGCCCAATAACCACTTACAGATGACTAGTGAAGTGGCAAAAGGCTTCGGTTCGCGTTTGATACGCGAGTTCTGGTTTGAACGAAATGGGGATTTTGCGATTGGGCAAACTGTGGAGAAAGTGAAGGGAGAACCATTGCTCCTATCGATTTGGAACGTTACCCAAATTGAACCTCCGGACGCCATGTTTGTGCCACTCAACTCCGAGAGTATCTATAAAAATAATTTTCATTGGCTTGTCCCTCCGAAGAGTGAGTCACCGATTGTGCAAATGACGCCGACCTTATTACAGGTGCGTCCATCTGTGGGAGTCTCTACGAAGAACAGCTATAAGATTGGTTTTGATACTTCCGTTGTTGCGGTAGCAGCAGTTAAAGATGGCGTCGCCATGATGGAAAAAGCAACTCGTGAGAATGGGGAATACCCTGATGGGGCGGTAGGCGGTGCTGGTTTTCCTGTAGAAGTGTATAACAATGGCGATGCTAAAGAAAATTATGTCGAGCTAGAACTGCTGTCTCCACTACATCTTTTCAAAAAAGGCGATCGCTATCAGCATACTGTGCGTTGGAGCCTTCATCGACTATCTTCAAGCGATGTCAATGCCATGACAACACGCGCCACCCTTGAAAAATTGCTTCAACAGCCGAGATAAATCGCTTTGACCAAACATTAATCAAACAGTGCATCTATTCTTTAAGAGTTTTGCAGCGATGAAATTCTCCCCCCTTTTGTTATGGATTTTCTTGGTGTCGCTAACACTGCGTGTTCTGGAAATTACTATTCCCCTAAATGTCGATGAAGTGTTGTGGATATCTCGCGGAGCCCGTTTTTTCAAGAATCTGTTTGATGGAAACCTAGCAGAGACCTTCCTCCGCCATCATCCAGGAGTCACCAATATGTGGCTCAATGGCAGCGGTATGATACTGAACTGTTGGTTAGACAAGCTGTTTCCAGGTTTGTTAAACATGAATCCTTCTTCAAATCTAAACACTTGTTTGAACACAATAATACCGGGGTCTATACCCATCAACTTATATGTAATACCTCGCCTGCTGCAAGCAGTGATTACTTCAGCTTGCATGGTAGGGATATATATATTTGCTAAACAGTTATTAGGGCGACCTGCGGCTCTAGCTGCCATTAGCTTACTCCTTCTAGAGCCCTTCTTTTTAAGCTATCAGCGCTTAATCACAACTGATGCCCTACAAACTGACTTTAGTGTATTGGCATTGCTTCTTTTTCTGCTCTACTTACGGGGAGATGGCGATCGCAAATGGCTTGTCGCTTCAGGTGTCTTTATGGGATTGGCAACGGCTGCTAAAATACCGACTCTTTTCCTGTTGCCTGGAGTTATTATCTGGATTGTTCTGATTGAGTTAGGACTCTGGCGGACAAGTTTCTCTCCAAGAGGCTGGAAGCGACAGATTATAGATCTGATGTTGTGGAGCATGACTTTATGTGCGGTCATCGTTCTGATGTGGCCAGCGCTGTGGGTGGCACCTCTACAAACCTTTGGCAAACTCTTTGAGGGTCTTGAGGAAGAAGCTGATAAGGGTGGTCTTTTCTTCTTAGGACAGGTGACCGATTCGCTAGGGCTTACTTTCTATCCATTAGTCCTAGCCTATCGTCTCTCACCCGCCATGCAAGCTGGGTTGCTAGCTTGTTTAGTTATACTCTTCATTCCCAAGTTGCGTTGTGCTTACAGGAAAATCCCTGAGCTAATTGCCCTGTTGTTAATTTCTTTGTGTGTCCTAGTCTTCTTATCTACTATCAACAGGAAGTACGATCGCTACTTCCTTCTCGCTTGGCCAGAGCTAGCCTTACTGGCTGGGGTTGGATGGACAACGATGGGAGCTTGGGTTAAACACTGGGGGGCATCACGACAACCTCGCTTGTATGATCACTGGGTTGGTAGATGGCGGACTAACCGAGGCGTAAAAACTGGGATCTTGCTAGCACTAGCTCAAATAGTCGTCCTTTTACCTCACTATCCCTACTATTTGACTTACTACAATCCCTTGTTCGGGGGTTCACGCACCGTTCAAAATTTGTTAATGATAGGTCAAGGAGAGGGTCTAGATCGAGCCGCTCATTGGTTAAACCAGTCACCCAATGCTCAAGAAATCACCGCAGCTGTATGGTACGACTCAGCGTTTGCCCCCTATTTTCAGGGTCGTACTGTAGGACTAAACAAATGGACATCAGCTAATCGTGTGGTATTTTACATCAATGGAATACAGCGCCAGAAGCCAGAACCGTCTGTATTCAATTACTTTACAACCCAGCAACCGTTGTACACTGTACAGCTACACGGAGTTGACTATGTGCGAATCTATCCAGGTTCTGTGCCGCTACCTGAAGATTTAAAAAACATCCAAGTTCCCCTCTCTCTATCTTTCGGTAAGCAGATACGCTTGCTAGGATATGACCTAAATCGATCTGAGCTAAAACCAGGTGAAGAGCTTCTAGTTACGTTCTACTGGAAATTTCTGGAGCCACTCCCGCCTGATTTCAACATAAGCGTCAGCCTCCGGAATCAAAACGAAAATTCCCAGAACCGTTCCGATGCACCTTTGGTAGCTGGTTATTTGCCTCTCGATCAAATTGTTCCAGGTACAATTGTGCGAGATATCCATAAGTTAAAAACTTTGCCTAGTGTACTACCTGGGCATTACCGCCTTGAAGTAGGATGGTTTTCGCCTAGCAAGGGGCAAACACTGGAATCACGCGATGCAGCAGGAAATGCTCAAGGATCTGAGGCAGTTATTGGCGCAGTTGAGATAAGGAGATAAAACAGACTTACTTCCTATCAAGCGCCAATCTCCAGTTAATATCTTATATATTGCCCGATCGCACACCTGGAATTTTGAGCCGGATACGGTAAAGGCTATTACTTGCAGTAATGTAGAGCGTTTTGTAATCGCGTGAAGCGGAGCTATCCCGCAGGGAATCGCCCCAGCCTATATTGGCAGCTACTTCAGGCACTTCAATCGTGCCTAATAAATTGCCAGACGGTGAGAAAACCCATATACCCCCCGGCCCAGTACTGTAAATATTCCCCGCTTGATCCACCTTCATTCCATCGGGTACACCCTTTTTACTGGAATCTTTCAATTCTGCAAATAGTTGCCCATTTTCCAAAGTCCCATCCGATTTCACATCGAAGACACGAATGTGACCTTTTTGGGAATCATTCACATATAGTTTTTTCTCATCGGGTGAAAAGGCAATGCCATTCGGACGCACAAAGTCTTTCACTAACAAAGTTAGTTTCCCATCGGGTGCGAGGCGATAGACACCATAGAAGCCTAGTTCCTCTTGCTCAGATTTAATGCCGTAAGGGGGGTCAGTGAAATAGATGCTTCCATCTGATTTAACCACCAAATCATTGGGACTGTTGAGTTTTTTTCCCTCGAACTGACTTGCTAGCGTCACAACCGTACCGTCTTTTTCAGTACGAGATACACGGCGATTACTATGCTCAGCGGTGAGTAAACGTCCCTCGCGATCTAGAGTGTTACCATTGGCATTTCCAGAAGGACGACGAAATATCTCTGGTTTTTGATTGGGCATCCATTGATAGATAGTATTGGCAGGAATATCGCTAAAGAGTAAGAAACCTTTCGGATGCCAGAGTGGCCCCTCCGTAAATTGGAACTCTCCCGCCACTTTTTCGACTTGGGCGTTGTCATCTAGAATCGCTTGTAGACTCTTGTTGTTATCCGTATTACTCGATTGTGCTAAAGTTAGGCGAGAGTTCGTTGGAGACTTCGAGCATCGAAACCCTAAATTATTTCTAGCTTGAGTAACACCGTTGCTGGGCGCAATGGTTAAAACCGTAAATACAAGGCTGTATAGAGAAAGTCGAAAAGTTAGGGTTTTCATATTAATGCCATTAATTATTTTAGACATTACTCCAATTTTCCCCGATGTGGCTGGTCTTGTACCTGCTCTTCATGTTTATAGGGCATCCACAAGGGATGCCCCTACCATGTCCCGGTTTCGGGTATAATCTCCTACGAATTGGTCAACAACATCATGGAATTCGCGTCTATAACAACAAAGTCCGCCTACGCGGACTAAGGGAAAATCAGGATTCTTATAACCCGTGCAGGTGGGTTTTGAATGCAATAGCTGCGATTTCAAACCGCCAAGCTAACATTAAGTTGATGCCAACAAGCATTGCCGTGCCCTTACAAACGGCATGAATTTCTCTCAATTGAGTGACTTTTCAGTATCAACCTTGAACACTTCTACTGAAGCTTGAAGTTCTTGAGCAACAGCTACGGTTTGTTGCAAAAAGTCCGAAATTTGATGAGAAGACTGAGACGTTTGTTCAGAAACTCTGGCGATTTCCTGCATCAAGTTAGTAACGGCTTGAGAAGTTTGTGCTTGTGAAACTGTTGCACCGGAAATAGATTGCACCAGCTCATCAATTTGGCTCGATACTGCCAAAATCTGGCTGAGGCTGTGCTTCGTTTCTTCAACCAAGTGAGTTCCTTCCACGACTTGTGATGTACCCAACTCCATGGCATGAACGACTTCACTCGTTTCTCGTTGAATATTCTCAACAATCCGCTCAATTTCTTGGGTTGCGGTCGTTGAGCGAGTTGCCAATTCACGAACTTGTTCGGCAACCGCAGCAAAGCCTACGCCTTCTTCACCGGCCCGTTCTGCTTCAATCCCCGCATTGAGGGCTAATAAGTTTGTCTGGGCGGCAATTTGGTTAATCAAGGAAACGACTTTGGAAATTTCTTGAGAAGATTGACCCAATCGCTTAACTTTTTTAGAAGTTCCTCCGACTGTCTCCCTCAACCTCATAATCCCTTGCACGGTGCGATCCATCGCTTGTCCGCCCATTTGAGCAGTAGCAGAGGCTGTACGAGCAACAATTGCAGCTTGACGAGCACTTTCTGCTACATCTTGCATCGAACCCGTCATTTGTTCAACCGATTCTAGGACGCGAAGCGTTTTTTGAGACTGAGTGAGCGCTTTATCAGAAAGTTGGTGAATGGCCGCTTCATTTTCTCCTAAGGAAACGTTGACTTGAACCGCCGCTTGCTTCACTTGCGTCACAATATCGCGCAGACTAGCAATAATGGAGTTAAAAAAGTCTGCAACAGTACCGATTTCCCCGGTCGTCATTTTGGCTCGAACCGTGAGGTCGCCTTTGGCAGCGCCTTGCACATCAGTGAGTAATTCTGTAAGTTGGTGCTGAAGTGCTTCTTTTTGTTGCCGTTGCTCTTGATAACTCGCTTGAGCTTCTTGACGCGCTTGTTCTCTCTGTTCGATGAGTGTTGCCTGTTCGATCGCAATTCCCACCTGCGTTGCTACCTGGGCTAACCAATTGATTTCCTCCTGCTGCCAAACTCGCGGGCCCGAACACTGATGGGCAATCAATAAACCGAGCAATTGGTCACGAATTAAGATAGGGGTGACTAAATTGGCTTTAACTTCAAAGCGTTCGAGTAACTGAATGTGGCACTCAGTCAGATTCGCCTGATAAATGTCATTAATCGCACGGACACGGCCTTGACGGTAAAGTCCACCATGGGTTTCCTGAAAGCAAGTATCTTTAACCTCCGCCCCCAAACAAACAGTCCACTTCGCATCCACTGATTCCGCAATCATGGTGCCTCCCCAGTTGGCATCGAAGCGATAAATCACGACACGATCCGCTTTGAGAGCTTGTTGCACCTGTCGAACAGTAGTATTGAAGATATCTTTTAAATTGAGCGATCGCAAAATTTGCTTGGTCATCTCAGCAAACGCACTTGCACGTTTAGCTTCTGCCTCTTTTTGCATTCGCTGCTCAATTGCTGCCTTTTCCGCCGCTTCTGCCAACACCTTAGCCCGTTCCGCTTCCGCTTCTTGCTGTTTTCGTAACCGTTCCTGCTGCTTGAGGAGCATGGCTTGGTCGAGGGCAACCCCAACCTGAGTCGCCACTTGCTTGAAGAAATCAATTTCAATGTCTTTCCACAGCCGTGGGCCTGAACATTGATGAGCAATCAGCAAGCCATGAAGCTGTCGGTCAGCAACAATCGGTACGATCAAGTTAGCTTTGACGGAGAAGGTTTCGAGTTGTCGCATATGACAATCAGCCAACTCCGCTTTGTAAATATCCTCCGTGGCTTTAACCCGACCTTTCTCGTAGAGGATGACATAGCGATCAAAACACGGGTTAGTAATTTCAGTGCCCAAGGCACTCGGCCAACCGCGAACGACAGATTCGGCAACGATGGTACCCTTTGAATCAGAGCCAGTATTAAAACAATAGACGACGACGCGATCGGCTTGAAGTACAGCGCGAGTTTCAACAACAGCCGTGTTGAAGATATATTCTGTATCCAGAGATTCCCGAATATTAGAAGTAATCTCATTTAATAACCGCGCTCGCTCGGCTTCCGCTTCTTGCTGTTTTCGCAAAGTTTCCTGCTGCTTGAGCAAGATTTCTTGGTTGAGGGCAAAACCCATCTGGGTTGCCACTTGCTTCATGAAATCAATTTCTGTCTCCTTCCAAGCGCGTGAACCCGAACACTGGTGAGCAATCAGCAGACCATGAAGCTGTCGGTCAGCGATAATGGGGACGACTAAGTTGGCTTTAACGGAGAAAGTTTCCAGTTGTCGGATATGACAATCGGATAAACCCGCGTTGTAAATATCATCAATCGATTTAACCCGACCTTTCTGATAAGGAATGATAAATCGGTTCTTAAAACAGGTGTCATTAATTTGCGCTCCTAAAGAAGGGGGCCAACCCCGTTCGACGGATTCGGCAACCATCGTGCCACTCCAGTCTTCATTAAAGCGATACACAACCACCCGGTCGGTTTTGAGGGCAACGCGAACTTGTCCAACCACGGTGTTAAACATATCCTCCGTGTCGAAGGCTTCCCGAATGCTGGAAGAAATTGAATTTAAGACTAGTTCTTGCTGAACCTCGGCGACTTGTTTACCTAATTGAAGCTGGAGTTGGTCAGCCAGTTGGTTAATATTAGAGCCTAAAGCAGATAATTCGTCCTCTCCTTCGACTTTGAGGTAAGTGCTGAGTTCTCCTCGACCCAGTTTCTCGACTGCGTCCGTCGCTGCTAAAATTTTACGGGTGGTGCAGTGGGCGAGGTAAGCTGCGATCGCACCAACCAGTAATGCGGTTGACCCAGTTCCCAGCATTAAAGTCAGCAACAACTGTACTTTCAATTCCGCTAGATTTGTGGCTTGACCGCGTTCGGACTGAGCAATTTGCTTGGTAATTGTTTGGTTGGTAAAGTAGTAGCTCGTTCCTCCAATGGCGAGTGCTGGAATAGTTCCTAAAGCGATCGCTATCGCCGTTGTTTTAGTACTCAAGCGCAGTCGCTGCCACCAGGAAGGAGCTGATTTTTGCGGATTGGGAACAGATAATAATGGATTGAGGGGTTGAGGTTTAATCATCCCCTTAGATGTCGGTGGTAAGTAAAGTGGCGATAAATTGGAACCTTTGTCGTTACTTGCTATATCTTGATAAGTATTATTTCCTAAAATCTCATTGTCTAGTTGCACCAAGGCTGTGCGAGCCAAGTCTGCTGTTGCAGAATCAGTGGCTAGTTTCAGGGCTTCACGAAATTCAGACCTCGCTCTGTCAAAGTCACCCGCTTCACGACAGGCAGCACCTAGCCAAATGCGAATTTTTGCATCTTGGTGATTTGTAGAGGCAAGATTTGAAAACGGTTGTATCACCGTCTCGTACTGTTCTTGCGAATGGGTTGTTGCTAGAGCGCGATCGATTTGATTCTTCATAATCGGAGGTAACCACCTCGGGAAAGATGTTTCTAGTCGTTGAGAGTGGAGGAAATCGAAGCAACCTTACCCAAGCGTTGGCAAGGGATGAGTCAGCACACCGAGGAGCGGTACAGGGTTTGGAATCGTCGGGACAGTTTTGTTAACATCCAAACCAAGCCAGTACAATCCCTCAGCCCCTTGCTGGTTGCTTCTCACTAATTGGCAAATCACCCGTATCAAAAAACTTCTTTTGTCGGCAGCAGCGAACGATAACTTAAGTTTTGTGGAGATGCACTAAGGTCGCGCTGCTGAGATTACAGCTATTCCTTTGGGGAATACTTAGGATTTTGGACTCAATTGTAGCTTTTGCTGCTTTGATTTTAACCACGATGACTGAGAAATTGGTAAAGCTTTATTAAAATCTAAGTACTTTTCTCGATTTTTCTACCTAGATATGCAAAGGGATTGATACTATTGTTTGCCTGATCCACTGCTAGCTGCCTCGGTATTCTTGCTGAATTTTGTCGGCATAATTACGGAGAAGCGGAAATTATACCAAAAGGCAGAGGGCTACTATGTCTATTACTGATACAGGGTCGTTTCAGCGCTTATATCTGTCTTAACCTTGATGGCGACAGCTTATACTCCTTTCCCGCTCTAAGAATACCT
>CBKWLJ010000105.1:0-21641 GCA_966675205.1 uncultured bacterium | reverse complement strand
AGACGTAGACAAGTTTCAAACCCATCGATCTCCGGCATCATCACATCGAGTAAAATGAGGTCTGGTAATACCTTTTCCAGTTTTTTGAGCGCACTTTCCCCCGTTTTAGCGACCAAAACTTTAAAGCCGGACTCTTGCAAGAAGCTAAACAGCATCTTGAGATTCGTTGGATGGTCGTCAACTATCAAGATGATGCTGGATTGGGTCGTTAACATTTTTATTGCTCAGTAATATATTTTTCAACCAGCTTGAGAATTTCTTGCTCTTCAAACTCTTGCGCCAGTTGAAGTAGCTTGTCAGTAAAAGCAAGATAGTTTGGATTTAATTGTCTCAGGCGCACTGCTTCTTCTTCAACACCTGCAATATCTCCAATTTGAGCGGATTGGTATAACGCCATCAGTTCTGAAGGGGGGGGAGTAATGAGCTCATCAGTTTGTTTGTTCTTCGATGCTAAAGTATCACTCGGTTCTGTGATCCAAGTCACTCCCAAACAGGTTTTAATTTTTTCTAGCAGTTCTTGCGATTGAATGGGTTTGGGGATGAAATCGTTACAGCCTGCTTCCCGACTTTTTTGTCTATCAATGTCAAAGACTGAAGCACTAGAGGCAATCACGAGTGTATTTTTGCATTCGGGTAATTCTCGAAGGCGTTGCGTCATCTCAAACCCATTCATTTCTGGCATCATGAGGTTGGTAATGATTAAATCGGGCTTTATCCGGGTTGCTTTTTCGATGCCTTCTTGACCATTTACGGCTTCAATGACTTCAAAGCCGATAGGTTCTAGTAAGTTGGTAATCACAGAGCGATTGGCAAATGTGTCATCAACTACCAAGATTCTGCGAACTTCCCCTTGAAAACCAACAATTGTTTCTGGGGTTTTTCCGGAAATAACGTCAATTGCTGCTGAGGCAAGCGGCAAATCAACATCAATCCGAAAGACACTTCCCTCTCCTAATGCACTTTCAACCCCAATTTCGCCTTCCATGAGTGAGACAATATGCTTGGTAATGGCTAATCCCAAACCGATTCCCTCTGCTTGCCGCCAATTATCTCCCACTTGTGCAAAGGGCAAAAAGATTTTGGAGAGTTGTTCGGAAGCCATACCAATCCCTGTGTCTTCAACTTGGAAGCGAATTTTTGCAATTGGAGATTGGAGCGTTGTCGTTGAATTTTGATATCTCTGCGGAGAGGATTCTTCTTCAGTATCGAGTTGCCAGTTCCTGATTTCTAATATCTCTACTTTCAATGTAACGCTCCCCCTATTAGTAAACTTAATTGCGTTACTCAGAAGGTTAATCAGGATTTGCCGTAGCCGTTTTTCATCAGCACGGATTGCAGTGGGGAGTTGAGAACTGGGTTGGTAAATAAAGGTTAGCTGCTTTTGTTCAGCGCGGAGGCGAAAAATTTGTTGTACGCCATAGAGAAAGTTGGGAAAATGGAATTCTATGGGATAAAGTTCCATTCTCTGTGCTTCAATTTTGGCGATATCTAAGATATCATTAATCAGGGTCAGGAGGTGAGAACCGCATTGATAAATAATATCGATGCCCTCCCTTTGTTTAGGAGTTATCGTTTTATCCCGTTGGAGAATTTGTGCATATCCCATAATTCCGTTGAGGGGATTCCTGAGTTCATGGCTCATATTAGCAATGAATTCGCTCTTAGCACGGTTTGCGACTTCCGCTGCTTCCTTCGCTTGTTGTAACGCGGCTTCGGTGTCTTTGCGATCGCTAACATCCTGTACTGTTCCAAAGAGCTTGATTACCCTCCCCTCGGTGTCTTTAATCGCTTGTCGCTTGACAAAAACATACCGAATCGAGCCATCAGGGCGGACAATCCGAAACTCCACCTCATTATCTTCTCCTGAGGCTAATACCTGTTTTAGCGATGTTAACCACAATTCGCGATCGTCCGGATAAATAAGATGTTCAACCGCTTGGCAACTCGGTTCTTCTTGTTTACTGTCAAGTCCGAAAATGCGAAATAGTTCATCACTCCAAGTCGCTTTACAGGTTGCTAAATCACATTCAAAGCTGCCCAAATTCGCTAATTTTTGAGCTGCACGGAGTGCTGCTTCGCTAACAGCGAGCTTAGCCTCTTTCGCTTTTAATTCTCTTGTTCGCTCCTCTACCTTTTCTTCTAACCGTTCTGAATAATCTTTAGCTTGCTCATAAAGCTGATTATTTTCTCGAGCCAATCGTTCCATTTCGGCTTTAATGCCGTCTAGTTTTGTGATGGCACTATAAGTTCTTAACGCTGTCACCACCGCTGTTAAAAGCTTGGGTTTAGTTAATTCTGTTTTTGTCTTATAATCATTAATATCATACGTTAATATAACTCGAGTTTCCGGATATTTACCCGGTTGACCTGTGCGTAATATAATTTGCACAAACTCATTTCTTAATGAATAGCGAATATAGTTAACAACATCTAACCCAGAATCATCGTTTTCCATGACTACATCAAGTAAAATCATGGCGATATCGGGGTGAGCTTCAATTAATTCTTTAGCCTCTTGAGCTGAATAGGCATTCAGTAAAGTCAAGGGTTTTCCTTCAAAAGTAAAATTTTTGAGGGCAAGCTGAGTAACTTGGTGAATCTCTGAGTCATCATCTACAATAAGGATTTTCCAGCTTTGTTCGGTTGAGAGAGATTTTGAATCATCTTCAGCAAAGAGTATCTCTTCACTAGCCTCGTCTTCAAACAAAGGCGAGTTGGGATTATTCTCTGACATTAATTAGACCTCTAGGGGATAAATAGTTAATTATACTTAAGTAGGTGGGCATTAATATTTGTCGTTAAGGCAAAGCAGAAGACAGAAGACTCCAAGGCAGAACGGAAGAGGGTTTTAGACTCTTAACATTTTTTGACATACCTGCATTGATTTGTGCCTACCTACTTAGATGGGTTCGGTTCTGACAATTTTTCATCGATGGGACAAGAGAAGGATTGGGGGGTGTAGCCTTACTTATGGGTAAGAAGTTGAAGCGCTGAATCGTTTATTCCTCACTATTAGATTCCTTGTTCTCACCTTTTCTCCCGGATTGGTAAGTGAATCATAAATGTAGTGCCAACCCCAACCTTACTTTCACATTGAATCGTGCCATTCAGTTGTTGGCTAACGAGGTTGTAAACAATATGTAACCCTAGTCCTGTACTTCCTTGACTCCGGTTTGTGGTAAAAAAGGGGTCAAAAATTTGGCTCAAGTGTTCGGGTAAAATACCTTTACCATCATCCTGATATTGAAAAATTATCTGTTCCCCATCACGTTGAAAATTAATTTGAATCTGGCCTGAATTCCCTGGCTCATAAGCATGAATGATGGAATTCATCACTAAATTGGTTACGATTTGCGAAAATGCCCCTGGATAACTATTTAAAATTAAAGTTTTATCGCCTTCAATGTTGACTTTATGTTTGTTCTTTTTGAGTTCAGCGACTAAAGAAAGCATGATTTCTTCGAGATATTCTTTGACATTAAAAGGACGTTTAACTTCACTCGATTGATCAACTGCCACTTGTTTAAAGCTTTGCACTAAATCAGCAGCGCGTTGGAGATTTGCTAAAATCATCCGACTACTGTCTATAGCTGTATCTAAAAATGTTTCTAAATCTGAGCGCTTCATCTTGCCAGTTTTATAAACCTGCAAAAAATCAGTAGCATCTTCTTGTAGTACCGAAGCGGCTGTTACACTAATGCCAAGAGGCGTATTAATTTCATGAGCCACGCCAGCGACTAAGTTCCCTAAAGCTGCAATTTTTTCTGCTTCAATTAATTGAGCCTGAGTAAGTTGTAGAGATTCTACCGTTTTGGCTAATTCTTCATTTTTTTCTTCCAAAGTTTTTTGGAGCGATCGCATGGCTAAGTGAGTTTCCACGCGGGCTAAAACTTCTTCGACTTGAAAAGGCTTTGTAATGTAATCTACACCTCCGATCGCAAAAGCTTTGACCTTATCAAACACTTCACTAATTGCACTAATAAAAATTACCGGAATATTGCCCGTTCGTTCATTGGCTTTTAGCTGTTCACAAACTTCATAGCCATCCATGTTGGGCATGATAATGTCGAGTAAAATCAAATCCGGTGGCTCGGTTTGTGCAGCCGAAAGCGCCATCGCGCCATTAGAGGCAGGTCGCACTTTATATCCTCGTTCAACCAAAAGATTGACTAATAGACGTAAATTTGCAACCGTATCATCAACCACTAAAATATCGGCTTTATAATGATTAGTTGGATGTTCATTCATCGGAATTAAAGGTGGATTTTATAATTTGAAATAATAAATTTTAATGTTCAATCACGCTTTGAATGAGGGTTAAAATTTCATCGTATTTAAAATCAGCCGCTAACTGGGCTAACCCTTCTGCTAAACCTCGATTGTGGTTTTGAATTTCCGCAATCACGCCGTTAACTTTTTCCATATCGATGCAGGTAGCTGCTTGTTTGAGTTCAGTCAGTAAATTGAGCGGTAAAGCTGCAACCCCTTGTGATGTTAGAGTATTTTGCTTCTCTGCTTTTTTTTGATGGGAGGTATCCCAATCCGTCGATTCCTCATAGATATAACGTACCCCCAAATGCTTGCTCATCGTGTCGAAAATATCCGCATCATGAAAGGGTTTACGCACAAAATCGTCGCAACCTGCCGAGAGAACAACCGCTCGCTCTTCTTCTAAAATACTGGCAGTTAAGGCAATAACAGCAGTCGCTTGCCCTTTAGTGGTTGCTTTAATTTGTTGAGTTGCTTCATAGCCATCCATGACTGGCATCCTCATATCCATCCATATTAAGTGAGGCTGCCAACTCTCCCAAATTTCAAGGGCTTCAATTCCATTGCTGGCTTCTTTCAATTCAAAGCCAAGGGGTTGTAACATTTTGAACAACAGATGACGATTTTCCCAACGATCATCAACAATGAGAATGCGATAGAAAGGTTGATTAAGCTCTAAGGCGATAACTCGTCGCGTTGGCTGCTTGTTTACCTCAAGGTGAATCGCATCAACCACACGGATAGGAATATTAAACTTAAAAATGGAACCACGCCCTACTTGAGAACTGACGGTAATATCCCCTCCCATCAATTTGATAAACTGCCGCGTTATGGCTAAGCCTAAGCCCGTTCCTTCGGATGAGGCTTTGCCAATTTGAGTTTGCACAAAGGCTTCAAAAATATTTTCTAGTTCTTCCGGGGGAATGCCAATCCCTGTATCAGAAACTTCAAAGGTGAGGGTGACAGGGGGTAAGTGGGGAGGTGGGGAGGTTAGCAGGTTGGTAGATTGAAGGTTGACAGGTTGGCAGGTTGGCAGGTTGGTTGGTTGGTTACTTTCTTCCACTTTCCAACTTTCTAACTTTCCCACTTTTAACATTGTCTCCACTCGTATCGATACGCACCCCGATTCGGTAAACTTAATCGCGTTATTGAGCAAGTTAATCAAAATTTGCCGCAACTTAACTTCATCGGTTCGCACAAATTGGGGGATATCCGAGGCGCGATCGCAAATTAATTGTAAGTGTTTCTCCTGGGCTCGGAGATAAAACATATCTTCTAAATCATCTAGCAGGCGATACAGATCAAAATTTTGCTCATTGAGGGGAGTTCGGCCGGCTTCTATTTTGGATAAATCAAGAACGTTGTTGATCAGGGTGAGGAGGTGTTCTCCACTGCGCTTGATGATACTGACACTTTCTTGTTGTTCGGGATTGAGGCTGCGGCTACGGGTTAAAAGTTGAGAAAAGCCAAGAATGGCGTTGAGGGGAGAACGCAGTTCATGACTCATCGTGGCGAGAAATGTACTTTTCGCTCGGTTGGCTGCTTCCGCCGCTTCTTTGGCTTCTCGCATGGCGGCTTCAGTTTGTTTGCGATCGCTAATATCTTGACTCACAGAAATCACACAAGTTTGTCCGTTAAGGTCAATCAGTTCTGCTGATAACAGTGCTGTCTTGATTTCACCGGCTTTAGTACGGAACTCAAATTCATAGTTGCGAACGGTTCCTCTGGTTAGCAAGGTTTGAAACAGTTGGTTACGAGCGCTCAAATCGACCCAAAGATTCAGTTCAAGAGCTGTGCGATCGATGATTTCTTCACGAGTGTAACCCGTAAATTGACAGAAGCTATCATTGACTTCAACATGACAACCATTACTTAATCGGGTAATGGTAACAGCGCTAGGACTGGAACGAAACGCACTGGCAAATTTCTCTTCTGATTGACGCAGTGCTAACTCTGTCTGATGACGCAGGTGCAGTTCCTCGTAAACCTCACTAATATCACGAGCTACCCAAATCACTGAATGATTGGGCATGGGTGAAATGCTAGCAGAGAACCAAATTTCTTTACCTTCAATTTGTAAACTGTAATCAAAATTAGTGGTTTGCTGAATTTCTAAAACCTGCTGCACTTTACTCCACCAAATTTCACTTCTGTGTTCTACAAAAAATTGCTCAATGGTGAGGCTGATCAGGTCAGGTTTAGAGTGATGCCAGCGATTGGGATAGGTTGGTGCAACTTCGATTTCTCGTTGAGCATTGATGACTAAGACAATATCAGTCATCGATTCAAAAATTGCCCGAATTTTCTCTTCCGATCGGCGAAGCTTTTCCTCTAATAATTGGCGAGCAGTAATGTCACGAGCCACCCAGATAACTAAGTGAGGAGAAATCGGGGAAATATTGGCAGCAAACCACAAAAATTGCTGGTCTATATGCAAGCTATACTCAATACTGACGGTTTGCTGCGTTTTTATCACATTTTCGATATAACTCAAAAAGGTATCCGCTTGCTCTGGAGCAAAAACTTCATGTAGGGTTTTGCCTAACCACTGATCGGGGTGACCTAGGAGAGCTGGATTATTCGATACAATTTTTAGATATCGTCCCTGATGATCTAGGACAAAAATGAGTTCCGTCATTGCCGCAAAGATGCCTCGCAATTCAGCTTCGGCTTTGGCTAGATCAGCTGTGCGATCGGCAACTTTCTTTTCTAATGAGGTATTTAATAAAGCGAGTTCTGTATTGATTGTTTGTAAGGCTTCATTTTGTTCTGCTAATTGTTTATCTTGAGCATAGCTTCGCAGCGCTTCAGAGACAGTTAAACATAAGTCTGTTTTGTCCCATGGCTTAGCAATATAACGGTAAAGGTTGGCACAATTAACAGCATTCCCAACTGCATCTGCACTGGCTTGCCCAGTTAAAAGTATCTTCAAGGTTTTGGGATAGTTGATGTGAAGGTTAACTAAGAGTTCATCACCTTTCATCCCTGGCATAATTTGGTCTGAGATAATGAGAGGAATGTCTATTTCCTCTTCTCGTAATTCTTCAAAAATTTCTAAGGCTTCTTCGCCACTTTGAGCCAATTCTATGCTATATTCATTACCTAAATGTTGAGCTAGCTGATCTCGGAGACTGATTAGTACAACCCGTTCATCATCAACACAAATAATGGTTGGTTTATCCATCATTCACTCCCTCTAATCCTGATTCGAGGACTTGAATTAAGGTAGATTCATCCCAAGGTTTAGGGATATAACGATGTAGGTTTGCGTACTGTTGGGTGCGTTTAATCGCTTCTTCATCTGCTTGTCCCGTCAATAATACTTTAATAATGTCAGGGAATTTCTGATGAACTTGGATGAGAAACTCATCTCCTTTCATTTGAGGCATCAGCCAATCGGAAACAATGATCAAAATTTTTACCTCATCTTCGTTTAATTCCTCAATCACTTCCAAGGCTTCATCGGCACTTTCCGCAAATTCATAAATATAGCGATCGCCAAAATGATGAGTGAGTTGGTCTCGCAAACTCAGCAAGACTATTTTTTCATCATCTACACATAAAATTGCTTTTTTATCCATTGTTGTAGGAGATAAAATATACACCAATATTTTCTCGCTGCTAACCCTTATTCCCGAATCGGTATCCAAACCTTAAATGCCGTCTGTCCGGGAACACTTTCTACTTCAATTTTACCTTGATGTTTATTAATAATTTTACGGACGATATCTAAACCTAGACCACTTCCTTCTCCAACAGGCTTAGTGGTAAAGAATGGCTCAAAAATTCTGGCTTGAATCTCTGGAGATATCCCGCTTCCAGAATCAGTAATTTTCACAACAATGTGATGGCTTTCTGTCAACACGTTGATTTCTAATTTTCCTTGATTCTTCATGGCATGAATTGCATTGTTAATTAAATTCGTCCAAACTTGGTTGAGGTCTTCGGGATAACAATAAACGGCCGGAATATCTTGATAATTTTTAATGATTTCTACGCCTTGCTTTAACTGATTATGATAAAGAGTTAAAATAACATCAATCCCCTCTGTTAATTTAGCTTTCGTCATTTGATTAGAGTGATTGTGATAAGCATAAATTTTTAAAGCCATGACAATTTTTGAGGCTCGTTCCACTGCTAATCTAATGTTTTGAGCATTATTGTGTTGCACTGACCAATGAGCAGCGGCTTCCAAAATCAAAGGGTAGTTTTTGTAGTTGAACAAGGAAATAAAGTCATCAATTTCTTGAATGATGCCCATATTAACAAACATAGAAGCAATGGTGCTTGCATTCTCAATGTTTTGGGTTTCTATTTTCTTCTTTAATTCCCGTTTAAATTGCCGTTCTTCTTTAAATGAAATAGGTTCGTAGTTTTTTCGAGTCGCTTCTAATAAGGTAAATAAATATCCTTGCTCTTGAGGAGTGAGTTGTTGGAACAGTTGAGGTAATTGCTCAAGGGATTTTTCTAAAGCTGTGGAAATATTGCTAATTGAGGCACCGATAGCCCCAAGCGGAGTATTAATTTCGTGAGCAATACCCGCAATGAGTTGTCCCAGGGCTGCCATTTTTTCGGCATGAATCAGTCCATTTTGGGTCGTTTTCAGTTCATTGAGAGCTTGTTGAAGCTCTTGATTACTAGCTTCTAGCTCTTGAGTGCGTTCTTGAACGCGTTGCTCAAGTTCAGCATTGAGGCGGCGCACTTCAGCTTCGGCTGCGATTCGTTCTCGCAGTGCCTGCTGGAGTTGAAGATTGGCTTGGGTTAATTCCTGGGTTTGTTGGAATACTTGTTCTGCTAAGTTTTCCTTTGTCTGGTGCAAGGCTTTCTCTGCTTGTTGCCGTTGCTGGATTTCCTGTTGCATACGCTCTGTTGCTTGTCTCAATTCTTGGGTTTGTTCAGTGATGGTTTGTTGCAACAGTTCGACAGTGGTGTACATCTCTACAGGGTCTAGGGCAGATAGAAGGGTACTTTGAGTGATAATTCCAGATAAATTTCCTGCTTCATCCACCATAACCAAGCGCCGGATGTTATGCTGTTGCATCATTTCATGGGCTTGCCATAGGGTGAAATGATGCGGAACACAAAGCAGTGGACAACTCATTACTGCTTTAACTGGGGTTTGGGCGAGATTAATTCGGTTGCTCGTAAATCTCACCATGTCCCGTTCTGTAATAATTCCAACGGGTTTGTAATGGGGTTGAAAGTTGGAAGGTTGGAGGGTTGAAGGTTGAGGGTGTAACTCATCTGGCTCGGATGGAAGACAAATAACGATACAGCTTTTGCGATGGATTGCCATCTGCTGTGCCACTTCAAACACTGAGGCAGTCGTCGGTGCTGTCATCACCTGGGTTGTCATGATTTGAGACACGCGCCGCATTTGCAGCATATCGGCGGGTTTGAGAATTGCCCTCAAACTTTCGGGTGTAATTACGCCTACCACGCCTCCCTGTTCATTCATGATGGGTAAATGACGAATTCTAGAAGAACGCAATAAAGTTAATAGCTCAAAGATATCTTGCAATTGGTGTAGGGGAAGTGTAATTAATTGCCGAGTCATCACTTGGGAGATAACCACCTCGGTTAGACAGTTTTCAGTTGCTATCCATCTGACGATGTCACGCTCTGTAACAATCCCCCCTAATGTCTGTTGTTGTACGACTAAAATACAACTCGTATGCGCTTGACTCATGGATGCGATCGCTTCAACAAGGGGAGTGTCTGGAGGTACGATTAAAGGATGGGTGTCGATCGCTTGTTGGAGTAAAGCTTTGGCATCAGACAGATTTTGTGGCATGGGTCGAAGTGGGCAGTATATGAATTAAAAAGAGCCAATTACACTCTTGAGATAGATGCAGCCTTATATTAAAGGCTGAAAGCTACACTCTGAAGGCTCGGTAAAAAAAATAGAAAATTCTACGGACAGCAGAATTTCCGAGTATCCAAGTACAACAGGCTTTCTCTCTAGTCAACAAGACTCTGTTATGTACTGCATCCAATTGAAAACTACTGTAATTTTCAATTCATAATTCACTAGGAATAAATACAGTAAATGTTGTTTTACCCGGTACGGAATCAACTTCAATGTTTCCCTGATGCTTTTCCACAATTTTGCGAACAATATCTAATCCTAATCCACTCCCTTCCCCGGCTGGCTTAGTTGTAAAGAATGGCTCAAATATTCGGGTTTTGATTTCTGGAGGAATACCACAACCGGAATCTGTAAATTGCACTAAAACTTGATTATTTTTCTGAGCCACAGTGATTTCTAGCTTGCCCTGATTATTCATAGCTTGAATCGCATTATGGATGAGATTCGTCCATACTTGACTCAGTTCTTCTGCATAGCAACGAATTTCCGGGATTTCTTCATAGTTTTTAATCACTTCAATACCTTGTTTTAACTGATTGCGATAAATAGTAAGAACAACATCAATGCCTTCAGTAATTTGCGCTTGAGTCATTTGGCTAGAATCATTCTGTCGAACGTAGCTTTTGAGTGCAAATACAATTTTTGATGCCCGTTCTACCGCTAGCATGACATTTTTACTATTGGTATGCTGTATGGAAAGATTGTAGGCTGCATCTAAAATGAAACTATTTTCGGGAGAGCGGAGGAGAGGAAGAAAGCGAGTCATATCTTGAGTGATGCCCATGTTGACTAGGGTGGCAGCAAGGGCATCGGCATTATTGATTCCTTGACTTTCTAGTTCTTTTTTAAAAGCCCGCTTCACTTGTCGTTCTTCCCGAAAAGAGAGCATTTCTTGTCTTTCTCGAGTTGCTTCTAATAACTCAAAGAAATCAGCCAGTCGTTCCCCAGAAAGTTTTTGGAACAATTGAGGTAAGATTTGAATAGACTTATCTAAAGCTGTGGAAATATTCCCAATTGATGCCTGAATCGCTCCAATGGGAGTATTAATTTCATGAGCAATACCCGCAACTAATTGTCCGAGAGCTGCCATTTTTTCCGATTGGATGAGTTCTTGTTGAGTGGTTCTGAGGTGTTCGAGGGTTTGGGAAAGTTCTTGGGTGCGCTGGGCAACTTGGAGTTCTAAAGTGCGACTGTATTCGGCTATCAACGCTTCGGCTTGTTTGCGATCGGTGATATCTTGAATAAATCCTTGAAAGTAGAGCAATTCTCCCTGAGTATTGCGAACGGCACGCGCATTTTCACTAATCCAAATAATACTGCCATCTTTGCGATACACTTGAGCTTCAAAATTAGATACAGCACCGTGCTGCTGCATTAATCTTAAAAATTCAGCACGACACTTGGGTTGCACATAAACTTGCTGGTTGATATCACTAATGGTTGTGATTAATTCTTGGGGGGAGTCATAACCATAGAGGTGCGCTAGTGCTGGATTGGCACTGAGATAATGGCCATCGGGGGTGGTTTGAAAGATGCCTTCTAGTGCGTTTTCAAAGATACTACGATATTTTTGTTCCGCCTTTAACAAGGCTGCTTCTGCTCGTTTGCGTTCAGTAATATCTTGAAAGGCTATGATCGCATAGACAATTTTCCCCGTTTCATCAAAAATAGGAGTACTAGACACTTCTAACGGTATCGTCTTATCCCCTTGGCGGATTTCCATGTCTTCCACTTTTACCCGTTCACCCTGGAGCGATCGCACAAGGGGCAAGTCTTCGTTAGTATAAAGTTGCTGGGATTGAGTGCGATACACTTGATAAACTTGGGCTAATTGCTCAGTTGTCGAGTTAGGTAAGTGATTCTCGATGCCGAGTAACTGCTTTGAAGTTTGATTGGCGTAGTACAGTTGTCCGGTGGCATCATAAACCGACACCGCAACAGGCATCGCTTCCAAAAATTGAGTAAGTCGTCTTTGACTCTCCTTCACCTGGGTGTAAAGTTGAGCATTCGTCAGTGCGATCGCCGCTTGCCCGGATAATAGTTGTAAGCTTTGCAATCGATCTGGCGTAAACGCACCTGTCGTGAGATTATTCTCTAGATAGACAATACCTGTAAGGTGAGTGCGATCGAGTAACGGTGCACACAAAATTGATTTAGTTTGATGTTGTTGGATATAAGGATCATGAATAAAATTCCCCTCATGAAAAGCATCCTTTAAAACCACACTCTCTTGAGTACGGGCAACATAATTGAGGATAGATATTGGTAAGCGGTTCTCAATAGGAACAGATTGCAACACAGTAATGGTATCGGCATCCACGGCACCGAAAGCTTCAATTTGCCACTTGCCCTCCTCGTTTCCTGACTCTGCCGGAGAATGCAAAAGTAAGTAACCCGCTTGTGCCCCCGCATTCTGAATCAGAATTGTCATTAAAGTAGTGAGTAATTTATCGAGTTCAATTTCACTGCCAATCGATTGGGAAGCTTTCATAACTGCCGCTAAATCCAAAGCTACCCCCAAATGGCTACTTTTTGAGGTACTGGTAGACGTTATATCGGCAATCATTATCGGAGTCGTTGGGGATGATGAAGTCAAAAATTGAGGATATCTTGCCTCTAAATCTTCAACTTTTGCCTCAGCTTGCCAGTGACTATAGCTATAATGGGCTTCTTTGAGATAAGTTTGAGCAATTTTATCCATACCCCGCGCCAGATAAAATTCTGCTGCTAATTCATACGCTAAGGCTTCCTCATGAAGATAAGCATTCTCTCTTGCCCATTGAATTGCTCGCTCGTAATGTTCGACAGCTTCCCAATTTTGACCTAAAACTCGCGCTTTTTCTGCTTCTACCAATTCGTACTTATGCTGATAATTGGTAGGGGCATAATCAGCCCAGTGTTGAAGTTTTTCTTGGTTCGCTGCTATGATTTTTAAATACTCAGCTTGCTCCTGGCTGTTGACAGTAGGATATAGTGCCAAGAGACTCAAAGAGTAATATAAATAATAGTCAGGAATTGGCAGCAATCCTGCCATAGCTTCTTTGTACTTTGAAGCTTCAGTCGCATGAGCAACAGCTTGAGGGTAATTTTTAAACAAATAACATAGGCGAGTCTTACATAGATAGATCACAAAGAGCGTCTGAATATTTTTTGACTGCATCAACTGGGGTAAAAGTTGCTCTTCATGGCATAGTTCCCCAATTAAACGCTGTTTATCTACTGCCCTCCCCCTCAAATTCAGCACGAACTGTGCCCAAATCTTGGTGGCATTGAGCGGAAATTCTTGTTTCAGATTTTGAATCAGTTTGATATATTTAGCCTGTCTTTGAGAAACTGAATCTAAAGGCTTTCCCACTAAGAAGATATTGATGCAATACCCCATTGCTGCATAACAGGCATATTCTATATCTCCAGTTTCTAAAGCCACTTGAATGGTTTCTTGCCAAGGTTTAATCGTTTGCCGAGCCGGCTCTATCCAATGTCTAATCCCAACATTAAATAAGTGGTTAACTTTTCCTTGAATGTCTTTTGCTTTAAATTGCTCTACAACCTGTAAAGCAAGTTGACCAAATTCATACCCTAATTGGATGTCATCCAATACCGAACATAACAGCATTCCATAAAAAGCATAAGCATAAGCTGCTAGGGGAGAATTACCATAATTTATACAAAGATTGACCATTGTAAAGGTCAATAAGGGTATCAATGAAGGGTTAGCATTATAGGCAGGAGGAGAGAGGATAATTAAAATTCGTAGGGCTGCCAACTTATCGGGCGCAGTCAAAGGAGGCAGAGTCAATAGATTTTGAATTACAACGTTTTGGGGAGGTGATATTGCTAAAGATACATCCAACATTCTCAAAACCTTCAACCCCGTATCGATCGCATCTTGTAATTGGTTTTGAGCGGTATACATCTGGATTTTTAGCTCATAAACTTTAATTTTTTCTAAAAGGCTATGAGCTTGCTCTAAAATAATTTGAGAAATGATATCAGTTTGCTCGTAATTAGTATTTAAATATTCAGCTTCCAATAGTTCTAAATGTAAATTCAACGTTAGGTCATAATGGGTTTGCCAAGAGTCTGCCGCCAAGAGTTTTTGCCCTACTTGTAAATATCCCATTGCTGAACGATAAGCTGTTGCTGTTTTAGCTTTTTGAGCTGCCATGAGATTTAATGTTATTATGTTATCTTTCTCTATGCGATCGCTCACTAGTTCCACCCCGAGATTGAGATGCTCAACAATTTCAAATATCTTCTCTGAAACTGCCTCTACCGGGGTGTTTTTTAACAGTAAACGACCCATTTTTAAATGAATCACTTTTTTTTGAGATTCATCAATCAAAGCATAAGCCGCTTGTTGAAATCGCTCATGCAGGAATTCATAAGTTTGAATGAACTCTTGAGAAGCTAACTTAGATAAGGGCTGAATTAATTCGGCTTGAACGGCTAAGGTTAAATGTTTAACAATGTCTGAAGATGATTGTTCACAAACAATAGATAGGGTATTTAAATCAAACTCTGAACCCACACAAGCAGCTAAACGTAAAACCTCCTGTGTAGCGGCAGGAAGCTTCTTTAACTTACGAAGCATTAAATCTACAACATTATCAGTAATTTCTACGGCTTCAATTTGAGCAAAATTCCATTCCCAAATTAGAAAGTTTGAATTAAAATTGAGTAAGCCTTCCGCATACAAATTTTTCAAAAATTCATGCACAAAAAAAGGATTGCCTCTAGTCTTCTCCATCACTAATTTGGCTAAAGGCTTAACCGATTCTCTATGGGTGTGCAGTGTATCAACAATTAACTGACTGATATGATCTACAGTAAAAGGAGGTAATGTAATTTGATTAACAATTGCTCCTTCTTTCTGCAAGGTATCAATCGCCATCATCAGGGGATGGGTGGAATTCACCTCATTATCCCGATAAGCACCTATCAGAAATAGATAATGCATATCCGCATCCGCCATCATCTGTTGAATGAACTGAAGACTGGCAGAATCTGCCCACTGCAAATTATCTAAAAAGAAAACTAAGGGATGCTCTTTTGAGCAAAATACTCGGATAAAATTTTGCAGCAAGAAATTCAAGCGATTTTGAGCTTCTGTTGCCTTTAACTCTGGTACAGCAGACTGTTTCCCTACAATCAGTTCCACTTCCGGAATGACATCAATAATAACTTGAGCATTGTTCCCCAATACCTTTAATAGTTTTTCTCGCCAAAGACTTAACTGTGCTTCGCTTTCTGTTAACAGTTGTCGAATTAAGTTTTGAAAAGCATCAAAGACAGCCGAATAGGAAATATTGCACTGAAATTGTTCAAATTTACCAACAATGAAATAACCTCGCTTGGCTGTAATGGATTTATAAAGCTCGGCAACAAGCGAAGACTTACCAATACCCGAATAACCCGCTACCAACATCATCTCAGTTTTAGCAACAAATTTTGGAGCAGATAGCTGATCAGTGGGTAAAAAACTTCTTCCTTCCACTGATAAATCATCCGTTAAATTTATCCTATCTGTTGCCACTCGATCAAATGCCGCTAGTAGCGTTTCTACTTCTTTTTCCCTACCATAAAGTTTTTGCGGAATTTGAAACTTATCAGCAATATCATTTTCGCCAACAATAAAATCTTCAATCTCTCCATTAACCTCTAACTGCATTAAACAAAAGACCAGATCGAAGTGTATTCCCCAAGCACTTTGATATCGTTCTTCAGCCGTTTTTGCCATCAGTTTCATGACAATATCTGAGATGGCTTTGGGAATCTTTGGATTTACCTCATGAGGGGGGATAGGTTGCTTGGCAAGATGACAATGCACCAACTCTAGAGCATCGGTTGTTGCAAAGGGTAGTTGCTGGGTAAGCAGCTCATACAAGGTAACACCAAGGGAGTAAAAGTCCGTGCGGTAATCAACAAAGCGATTCATCCTCCCTGTTTGTTCCGGCGATATATAGGCTAGAGTACCTTCTAAGATATTGGGATTTTTTAGGGTAGGGTTTTCGCGGGTTAGAACTGTAGAAATACCAAAGTCAATAATTTTGAGTTGTTCAGTTTTAGGATTATAAATAATGTTAGATGGATTAATATCTTTGTGAATCACATTTTTGCGATGAATTTCACCTAATATTTCGGTAATTTTGATGGCAATACGCAGACGGCTTTGGAGATAAGTCTCATTAATTTCTTCTTCAATGCCAAGATTCATTTTTTTTAAAGAATCCCCACCAAAGTCTTCTAGGATAATGACCAAAGTTCTTTGATAGGGTTCTAAAGCATAAGCTTTAACGACTCCTTCAAGATTCAGATGGCGAATGATTTCATACTCATGCTGATAGCGATTGAATTCACTAGGAGTTGGATAATCTCGTTTGAGAACCTTGAGAATAACGTTTCGGTTATCTTGTTCTTGAATCCCTCGATAGACTAGGGAATTAGAACTTTCATAAATTGGTTCTAGAATCCGGTAGTTGGGAAGAGTAATCATAAATAGGGAATTGTAAGGAGGTGGGCATGAATATTTGTCGTTGAGGCAAGGCTCCAAGGCATAAGGGAAGAGGGTTTGACGCTCTTATACCGAGTTGCGTTCAAAGAGACTAGTTGAGACTGACGCACAGACACGGGGACGTGGGGACGCTCCAGAAAATGAATATGCTACGTATGAATGCAACTTGGTGTTAATATTTGTTGACATACTTACGCTTATTGATGTCCGGCTACCTGCTTTATGGGTAGTAGTTCAAAATTAACAAAAGAAAAGGTAGCGCAGTCATGCGCTACCTTAACAGTGGTTACAGCGACAAATTTAGATTGAAGCGAGAAACGCTAGAGATTCGTTAGGCGATCGCAGCCATCCGAACGTCGCTATTGGCTAACAGCTCTTGCAGTTCTTCTGCATCGACTGTTTCTTTTTCAATCAAGATGGATGCTAACTGATCGAGGATGTGCTTGTTGTTGACCAACACTTCTTTTGCACGTCTGTAAGCATCATCCACCAACTTGCGAACTTCTTCATCAATCGTTGCCGCAGTGGTATCAGAGAAATCGCGGTCTGTGGCAATTTCCCGACCGAGGAAAACGTTACCGTTTTGACGACCCAAAGCAACGGGGCCGAGGCGATCGCTCATGCCAAAGCGAGTTACCATTTGCCGTGCTACGCGAGTGACCTGTTGCAAGTCATTGGAGGCCCCAGTGGTGACTTCTTCGTCACCGAAGATAATTTCCTCAGCAAGGCGACCCCCCAAAGCAACGGCCATTTGATTTTGCAGGTAAGAGCGGGAATACAAACCTGAATCCATCCGATCTTCGCTGGGTGTGAACCAAGTCAAACCACCCGCACGACCACGAGGGATAATGCTAATCTTTTGCACAGGGTCATAATCCGGCATCAGCGCACCCACTAAAGCGTGGCCTGCTTCGTGATAAGCAACCAGCGTCTTGCGCTTCTCGCTCATCACCCGGTCTTTCTTCTCCGGCCCTGCCAACACGCGATCAATCGCATCGTTCACCTCATCCATAGAGATTTCAGTGAGGTTGCGACGTGCGGCCAAAATTGCTGCTTCATTCAACAGGTTGGATAAATCAGCACCGGTGAAACCAGGGGTACGACGGGCAATTTTCTCCAAATCCACATCCTTCGCCAAGGTTTTACCGCGAGCGTGGACGCGGAGAATTTCCAAACGGCCTGCATAATCAGGACGATCAACAACCACTTGTCGGTCAAATCGACCGGGACGCAATAATGCAGCATCCAATACGTCTGGGCGGTTCGTGGCAGCAATGATAATGATGCCGGTATTGCCCTCGAAACCATCCATTTCCGTGAGCAACTGGTTCAGGGTTTGCTCCCGCTCATCGTTACCACCGCCTAAACCAGCACCGCGCTGACGACCGACGGCATCAATTTCATCGATGAATACGATACAAGGAGCGTGATTCTTGGCTTGCTCGAACAAGTCGCGGACGCGAGAAGCACCAACCCCCACGAACATTTCTACAAACTCAGAACCGGAGATGGAGAAGAAGGGTACACCCGCTTCACCCGCAACGGCACGAGCCAGGAGGGTTTTACCCGTTCCCGGAGGCCCAACGAGGAGTACTCCTTTGGGAATTTTTGCGCCAACGGCAGTGAAGCGATCGGCATTTTTGAGGAAGTCAACGACTTCGTTGAGTTCCAGCTTAGCTTGGTCAATACCAGCGACATCCCCGAACGTGACCTGGGTTTGCGGCTCCATCTGGACTCTAGCTTTGGATTTACCAAAGTTCATCGCCTGAGAACCGGGCCCATTCTGAGCGCGGCGCAGCAAGAAGAACAATCCCACCAGTAGGAGTATTGGGAAGAAAAGGCTGCTTAACGCTCTGAACCAGAAGCTATCATCGCTCTGGGGCAGAACGGAAATATCTACATTATTGTTAGCAAGAATACTAATAAGTTGCGGGTCATTCGGCAAATTGACTAAGACTTGCTTTCCGTCTTGAGCGGTGACGAGGGCTTTGGTGCGATCGGCACTGAGCTTAACCGTCTCAACTTTGCCTGCTTGAACTTCCTGTACTAGCCTACTGTACCTCCAGGTTTCCCGACTTTGAGTTGGTTTATCAAAGAATGCAGTGACTAAAGCGATGAATACTATTGCTAGTAGTGCATATAGCCCTGCATTTCTCCACTTTTTATTCACTCTTGTTACCTCCTAAGGCTTAGGATGTGGGGATGTCGCATTTGTCTCTTATATTAACTAATGTTAACCTCTCTCAGGTTTAATGGACGAATTTCCCCGTAGTACAGTTTTTCACCCTGATGCTATGGTAATATATTGGGTTTGCTGTGCGCGATAAAAGACAGCCCAACTCTCGCTAAGTAGAGGGGAAAAGAGGATGCGGACTCCTCTGTTCCAGGTTAGCTTTATTGCCGCCACAACTGCCGTAATTGCTCCAAGCAAGGGTGAAACGGTTCATAAGTTAAGGAACCGACTGTCGTGAGAACAGTATGAATAGGAGCGATTTCGACAACACTGTTGGTATAAGCGATCGCTTCAAACTGTAATACTCGCTTAGCATCCCAAGTTACCTCCTGAACCTGACAATCGTGTGATTGAAGCCAATCGATCAGTTGCGATCGCGCCACTCCCGGTAAAATGCCTGCATCCAAAGGTGGCGTCCACCAGCAACCTTCTTGCCATCCCCAGAGATTACCCGTACTCGTTTCCAACCAATTCCCATGAGCATCGATCAAAATCGCCTCAGTTGCACCCATTCGTCGCGCTGCTTGTCCCGCCAACCAAGCCGATAAGTAATTCCCTGTTTTGTGGGTAGGAAGCGATCGCTGATATGCATACGAAGTTGCATTCCTATAGCCTCCTTTCTCCCCCTTGTCCCCCTTGTCCTCTCGATCTACAAGCTGCAACTGCGGAACCGAGGCATCTGCCAACCATGCCGTAATACCTTGTTGTTGTCGCTGTGCTAAATCAGGGGGGAGAAAACGTCCCGTTATCCACTCTCGCCCGTCCGGAAAAATTGTGATTCTGAGTACAGGATAAAACTCACTTAAAGTTTCTGCTCCCTCGCGCAACCGCTGCCAATCAGGAAGTTGCCATCCAAAAATTTGCAAACTAGATAATAAGCGCAAACAGTGCTTTTCCCAATTCGTGAGTGGGTGAGGCAAAGACTGTTGATAAACTCGCAATGTGGTAAATACCGTGGCACCGTACAGTAAGCCAGGGTCATCAATGGCTAGTTCTAAAGTACTGCCATCTATCAGTTGACCGTTATACCAAAACAAATTTCTTGCCTTATCAAGTGGGGAGACGAAAGGGGTTTTTAAGATCAATTAAGGAATGTAACAAGACTCAAGTTGTGTATCTACCTGAGCCGTATAGTACCGCCCAAGAGGGGAATAAAAGCCTGTTGCCAGATCGATAACGTTATGATTCTCATCAGCCGCTTCCGCACAGATATTACCCATAAGAGAAAAGCGATGAAATGGCAACCGTAATTTCCCCGAAGTCAACATTCAGCTAGCCAGAGAATTTTCCGTAATTTCACGAATTCGAGTGTGCCTCCTGATCAGCTACCGTGTTGTGAATGATATATCAAATGTACGAGCAACTACCGGATGAGAAGAAAAGAACCTGCGCTAACCCAGCAACCAGAAATTGGCAAGCTCATTCGTGAACTCCGGCAGTCACTGGGGTTGACTCAAGAACAGTTTGCTGCTGAATTAGGGGTAGTCTATCCTACAGTCAACCGTTGGGAGAATGGGCACTCCAACCCGTCTCCGATGGCAATGAAGCTCATCGAACTCAAGCTTCATGAAATAGGCGATCGCGGACATGAACTGCTTTCTAGGTACTCATAACACAATTAGTTGGGTAGGCAATACCCATCAACTGAAGCCAAAGAGCGATCGCTCTACTTGCACCTAATACTACTCTTGAGTATCCGGCTCAACACCCAGTTCTTTTAGCTTCGCTAGCAGTTCTGCTACCTGCTGTTGCGCGAGTTCTCGTTGTTGCCGTTCTACTTCAGCTTGTTGCTGTGCAGCTTCAGCTTGTTGCTGTGCAGCGATCGCTCTTTCTTCTGGAGTTGGAATCAATTGCCTCTGTGCATTGAAAAACCGTAGCTTTGATTCATGCACTCCTAAAAACAACTCCAACGACTGACTCCACAACCATCCCGCTTCATTCGGCTCTATAGGCTGATACTTGCCTCCCATCAGACGAAATCCCTTAAACTCTAGGGTATCAGGATGAAACCAGAAATATTCTGGTGTGCGAAAGGTATCTTGGTAAAGCTCTTTCTTAAAGCCCCTGTCAACTTTGGCAGTGCTATCAGAAAGTAGTTCAATAATGACATTCGGATATTTACCCTGCTCTGCCCATAGTACCCAACTTTTTCGGGGTCGATTTTCCACTCCCAACACGACAAAAAAGTCTGGCCCTTGAAAGTCTCGTGTGGTAATGTGTTCGGGACTGAAGTAAATTGTGAGATTGCCACTAGCATAGAAGTCAGTGCGTTCTCTCCACCACCACTTCAGGCAGGCTAGCAAGCTTTCTATTTGATCTCGATGCAAATCGCTCTCCAAAGGCGGTTCATCACTCCACAAATCGCAGGGGGGAATAACAATCTCTTCTGATTCTGTTCGTGCAGTTAATGGGGTTGCCTTGTCTGAATTGTGAGCGAGAGACATAGTGAGAGAGGCAAGATGGGTACCTCTAGTTTAGGCGTACAAGACAGGGAGGCGATCGCATCTGGATCAATGCTCGCCTCCCTGGTAACTTGTGTTGCGTAATTTCAGTTGAGGCATCCCGACAGATGCTTACACGGCCAAAGCCGACATCTGCATTTGACTGTCGCGATCGCAAATTGCATCAATTCTTGCCTGTTGCTTGGGCATCAACTGATGATAGATATGCATAAACTCCGCATAGGAGTAATTTTCCATCAGGACATACAGCTCACCCAACGTCTGAGCTGATAGAATCGCATCCTTGAGTTGTTC
>CBKWLJ010000104.1:0-21811 GCA_966675205.1 uncultured bacterium | reverse complement strand
CGAAGCGGGACGAAGTCCGGCAGCTTGATGCGATGTTTCAAGGCGTCCTCATCCACATCCCCTACTTTTAAGTAGGGGGATTGCCCGTTCCCTGTTCCCCGTTCCCCGTTCCCTCTTAAATCTTTTTTTATACTTCTTGTGGAACGGGCATCTTGCCCGTTTACCGAATGCAAGTTAAGGCTTGATGGTTACTCAATATATAGAAATTGGTGAGACAATAGAAATAAGAGTTGATTACGCTCTCTATGTCAGTTAATACTACTACTTGTTGCGTCCCTACCTTAAATCAGCAACATCAAGCAAACACTCACCACTGCAATCAGTTAGCTGATCAGACTTCATCTAGTGCTAACCCAACGAAGCCGAAGCAATACTGTACGGTTGTTGAAGAAGGTCGGGTTGTTGTTAAACCTATTGAGCAAGATTAACGCCTATTGTTAGGTTCAGACCTATCTTTTGATTTTTTTTCCTCTAACTGTTGTAACTGTTGGATAACTGTATCTCGGTAAGCTTGGGCAACAGTGTTATCGGGGTCAAGTTGCAACGCTTGCTCAAAGGTAGCGATCGCTTCTAGCAATTGTTTTTCCCGTGCTAATACCAAGCCTTTTGCCGCTAAGACGTTAGCGTCTTTGGGGTTGATTTGGATGGCCTGATTATAAGCGGTAAGCGCCTCTAAGTTTCGTCCCAATGCCATCAGCACAATGCCTCGGTTGTACCAAGCTGGAAAGGAATCAGGATTGATGTCGAGGGCAACATCGGTAGCAGCGAGTGCTTCTGGATATCGTTGCAAATGCCACAAGACAACACTCCGGTTTGCCCAAATATCCGCAACAACACGGTTATCGCCCTCTTTCCCAACGCTCTTGAGCGCTTGATCATAAGCTTCAATTGCCTCGGTATACCGTTTTAAGGTTTTCAGGATTCTGCCTTTGTTGTACCAAGCTTGAAAGTAATCGGGCTTGATTTCCACGGCGCGATCGCTAGAGGCAAGAGCATCTTCATGTCGTCCCATGTACCATAAAGTTACGCTGCGGTTGTTCCACGCTTCAGCATAGTTATTGTTCAACCCGATGGCACGCTCATGAGAGGCTAGGGCTTCTTCATATTTCCCTTGTCCAGCTAAAGCCGTTCCTCGCTGATCCCAAGCTAAAGCAGGACTTTCATCTCCCCAGTTGCCATCGCCTTGGAAAGCACTCTCACAAGCAGCTAGGGATTTTTCGTAGTCTCCCAGCCGATTCAGTACCGTGCATTGATTGGCTAAAGCCAGGGAATATTTGGGGTTCAGTTTAACCGCCCATTCCTGAGAGGCTAAAGCTTCAGTATATTTTCCCAGTAGTGCTAAAACGGCACCATGATTTGTCCAAGTTGTGGCATCGTTAGGATTTAAAGCTAAGGCTCGATCAAAAGAGGCGATCGCTTCTTCATAGCGTCCTAGCATTTTAAGCACCATACCTCGGTTGTACCAAGCATAAGCCGGAGAACCCTCAGTCCAATTTCCGTCTGCTCTAACTGCTTGATCACATGAAGTGAGGGCTTCCGACGACTTACCGAGATTGGCTAACGCTTGACACCGATCTGCCCAAGCTAGGGAGTAGGTTGGATTCATCTCAACTGCACGGTCAAAAGACGCGATCGCTTCTTCGTATTGTTTCAACCTTGCTTGTGCTAACCCTCGATTGTACCAAGCTTGTGCTGGCGAACTATTGCCCCAGTTTCCATCTCCTCGCAGTGCCAAGTCACAAGTTGCGATCGCTTCTTCTTGCCTCCCCAATTCTGATAGAACTTGGCAGCGATTGAGCAAGGCGAGGGAGTAATTCGATTTAATTCGGATCGCTTGCTCTGTTGAAACCAGCGCTTCTGGATATTTTTTTAACTTTAATAAAACATTGCTGCGATTTGTCCAGATTACAGCCTCTTTAGCATTTAGGACCAGTGCTTGGTCACAAGCCGCAAGAGCTTCTTCATATTTTTTTTCATTCTTGAGCAATCCACACAAACTTGCCCAATAATCAAAGTCTTTTATTTCTTGTTCAGCTAGCCCAGCCTTTTGCCAGTCCAAGGCGAAAAATAAACCAGAGAAATTAAACAGACAAAAATAAAGCAAAAATAATATTTTTTTAATGGGTTTCCGATTCTCTTTGTTATGAGCAATCTCTTTCCATGAAAACTTTTTCATCGCCCTTTATAAAAACCGACGATTATTGATATGGCATAGGTAATAGGATAAACCGATTAAGTAAGGATAGAGAAAATAACGTGATTTTTTTAACTAAAGTTCTTTGTAATTAAGCTAATAGAGATTCAATACTGCATAATAAAACTTTTGAAATTCTTGTGGCGTGGGCATCTTGCCCGTCCAGTGAAAGCAATCTGAATACGCAACAACTTATTAATTTTTATTAAAAACAAATCGGCTGCGATCGCTCCTGTACTACAACAATACATACATTTTGGAGTAAGTTTCCGAAATCACTCCGTTCAGTAGTGAAGAAACCCATTAGATACACAGTCAATGCATCCTTGACAGATTGCATAAGTAGCAGAGTGTTCAGAGAAGAGAATTACTCCTGAACCGGCATCTCCCTGCGTCTTAGCAACGATTAACTTTTGCCAACGCTTTACTACTGACGTGCGAGGATACTATGAAACCATCAATCCGCTTCACCTTAGCTTCTGCTTTAGTTCCTGCCACTGTTCTAACCATTGGATTGGGAATAACACAATCTGTAATGGCAGCACCAACTAATCCAGGCACTCAAGCCATCAGGAGTTGTACACGGCAAACTTGCACGCCTTATCGAGCTAACTACGAAAAAGCGATCGCTAGAGGCATTATTCGCAGACCTTCTTTAGTTTCCGATCATTATCAGGCAATCCAGCTCGGAGACCAAGCCCTGCAACAGAGTAAGCTCCAAGAAGCTGCAAGCCGTTATGCCCAAGCTTTAGTTATTATTTCTGAAACACAGGGAAATACAAAAGCTTTAGCCTTTGAACGCAGATTAGAAGCTGAATTTTTAGAAGGACAGGGCAAAACGTTAAGGCAGGTTATGCCTCTGTTTGGTAAAATTTTCCCCGTGAATGGAAATCCTTACAACTAACATATCTTGCTCAATCAAGCTTGCATCTACCTGTTTAGATTTCATCCCAGTCTATTGAAAAGATCAAACAGTGTAGCGCTCTTGTGTCAAATCAAGAGTTCAGCGTTTGCGATAACGAAGTGCTGCCGCCTTGCGGCGGATCACCCAGTTTGACAGAAGAACACTAGGTGCGCGACCCCTCCCCTCAGCGCCCGATTTGGACATCTTCGAGAATGCCGAGTGCGTCCGGAACGAGGACGGCGGCAGAGTAGTAAGCGGTGATGAGGTAGGAGATAATCGATTGTTCGTTAATGCCCATGAAGCGGACGGACAGGCTGGGTTGGTATTCGTCGGGGATACCAGTTTGGTGCAGACCAATCACCCCTTGATCTTCCTCACCGATACGCATCGCCAGGATAGAACTGGTTTGGGTCTTGGTGATGGGGATTTTGTTGCAGGGAAAGATGGGTACTTCGCGCCAGGTAAGCACCCTGCTACCGTCCACATCAATGCTAGGTGGGTTGATGCCCAAACGAGTACACTCTCGACTGAAAGCGGCGATGGTGCGCGGATGCGCCAGGAAGAACTTCGTCTTCCGCCGCCTAGTGAGCAGTTCGTCGAGGTCGTCAGGGGTGGGGGGACCGGAACGGGTGTGGATACGCTGTTTGAGGTCAGCGTTGTGCAGCAACCCGAATTCGTGGTTGTTGATCAATTCGTGTTCTTGGCGTTCCCGCAATGCCTCGATCGTTAGTCGGAGTTGTTGTTCCGTCTGATTCATCGGTTCGTTGTACAGATCCGCCACCCGCGTATGTACTCGCAACACAGCTTGAGCCACGCTCAACTGATACTCACGAGGCTTAAGTTCGTAATCGACGAAAGTTCCCGGCAATACAGGCTCCCCAGTATGACCGGATGCTAGCGCGATCGCAGCTTCGCCTTGTTTGTTCTGTGGCTTTGACAAGTTGGCGCGGAACTGCTCTACGTGATTTCGCAACGCCTCAGACTGACCGAGCAGCTCCTCAAATACCTGTTTAGGCAACGTCAACACCGTACACCGGGTAACAGCCCTGACCGTAAACTTCCAGTTACTTTGCGCCTCGACTAAAGTCTGACCGCCGAAATGGTCGCCGTCGGCTAGTATACCCAACTGGGTTTCTTCGTTATACTTGCCAACACCAATCTTGTTCACCTTGCCATGAGCAATCAGGAACACTTGATTGATTGGCTGACCTAACTGAGCGATGATGTCCCCTGAGGCGAACTCCTGCTGCACAAATCGATTTGCTAAGGCGTTTAACACCCCGATGTCGTTAAATCCTCGCAGCAAGGGTAACTCACAAAGTTCCTGAGGAATTACCTGTACCGTCGCCCCAGTGTTAATGAAAGTTACCCGCCCATCACCTACCGCATAGGTCAACCGCCGGTTGACTCGATAGGTGCCGCCCTTTGTTTGCACCCACGGTAATAACTTTAACAACCACCGCGATGTAATTTCTTGCATCTGCGGTGCCGATTTGGTCGTCTTTGCCAAATTCCGGGCGGCTGCTGTACTTAAACTTAGCTGGTACTGTTGGTTTTCAGCTTCCAAATTGGGATTGTTAGAATATGTCACAATCTCTCCACTCTCTAGTTATTGGCAAATTTAAGGATGTGACCTCACTTGGTCAAATATTGACCCCGGTCAGATCGTCAATAATGACCAGGGTTCAATACCTTCCTTTAGCGACCGATTTCGACATCTTCGAGGATGGCGAGTGCGTCGGGAACGAGGACGGCGGCGGAGTAGTAGGCGGTGACGAGGTAGGAGATAATCGATTGTTCGCTGATGCCCATGAAGCGGACGGACAGGCTGGGCTGTAATTCGTCAGGAATACCAGTTTGGTGTAGACCGATTACGCCTTGTTTGTCCTCGCCGGTACGCATCAAAAGAATGGAGCTAGTGCGGGTATCGGTGATGGGGATTTTGTTGCAGGGAAAGATAGGGACGCCCCGCCAAGCAACTACCATACTGTTGCCCATAGGAATGCTTTGTGGGTAGATCCCCAAACGGTTGCTTTCTCGACCGAAGGCGGCGATGGTGCGGGGGTGAGCCAGGAAGAACGTTGGCTCCTTCCATACCAGGGACAGCAGTTCGTCAAGATCGTCAGGGGTGGGAGGGCCGGAGCGGGTGTGGATGCGCTGTTTGAGGTCGGCGTTATGCAGCAGACCAAATTCGCGGTTGTTGATCATTTCGTGTTCTTGGCGTTCCCGCAATGCCTCGATCGTCAGCCGCAATTGCTGTTCCGTCTGGTTCATCGGTTCGTTGTACAGATCCGCTACCCGTGTATGTACTCGCAACACGGTTTGAGCCACGCTCAACTCATACTCACGGGGCTTAAGTTCATAATCAACAAAAGTTCCCGGCAATACAGGCTCCCCGACATGACCTGCTGTCAAATCGATGCAGGCTTCACCTTGGCTGTTCTGTGGCTTTGACAAGCTAGCTCGGAACTTCTCTACGTGAGCCCGCAACGCCTCAGACTGGCTGAGCAGCTCCTCAAACACCGGTTGGGGTAGAGCCAGCAATGTACACCGGGTAACAGCCTGTAACGTGACCTGCCAGGTGTCCTGCGACTCCACCACTGCCTGATCGCCGAAATGGTCGCCATCAGCCAGCACATCCAGTACGATCTGCTCGTCATACTTGCCAAGACCAATCTTGTTCACCTTGCCATGAGCGATCAGGAACACCTGATCGGCTGGCTGACCTACCTGCGCGATCACATCTCCAGGGACAAACTCTCGCTGCACAAACCGATTTGCTAAGGCATTCAACACCTCGATGTCGTCGAACCCTCGCAGCAAGGGCAACTCACAAAGTTCCTGGGGTATCACCCGCACCTCAGCTCCGGTGTTGGTGAAAGTTACCCGCCCATCACCCACAGCATAAGTCAACCGCCGGTTCACTCGATAGGTACCGCCCTTCGTCTGTACCCACGGCAGCAACTTCAACAACCACCGCGATGTAATCTCTTGCATCTGCGGTGCAGATTTGGTTGTCGTCGCTAAATTACGCGCTGCGGCTGTACTTAAACTTAGCTGATACTGTTGATCTTCAGCTTCTAAATTGCGATCGCTAGAATACGTCACAATCTAAACCTCCACTTTTTAATTACTAAAAAACAATCCGGTTTCACTCGATTGAATACCGATCTTGAAACCACCAAGCTTTCCCCCCAGTCCTTAGTCCTCAGTCGGGGTTCACTCCCTCGAATACTGAGCTTGAAATCAGCAAACTCTATTCACCAACCAAAGAATCTGGCCCTACTTGACCGAGTGTTGAACTTAGATTCCCTGTACCAACCAACGAGCTGAGATGGGCAGCCGAGGTGCCAAGCCCTCTAGGAGCGCTGAGTAGCTGCTTTTCTGGCGAACTATTACGCAACTCAAATTCCTGAGAATCCGACCCTACTGGACCGAGTGCTGAACTTAGACTCCCTGTACCAACCAACGAGCTGAGACGGGCAGCCGAGGTGCCAAGTCCTTTGGGACCGCTGAGTAGCCGCTTTTCTGGCGAACTATTACGCAACTCAAATTCCTTATAGCGATCCACTGCCGCGTGCCATCTGAGTACGCCGCACATATAGCGCTGTAATCTTTCGACGTATCCGCGCAGTATCTGGCGGGCATTTGCGTCTAGGTTGAATTCGTCGCAAAGAACAGGCACTTCGGTGGCAACGATATGTTCAAACTGGCGCATCCGAGAGGTCATCAGGTCGTTGACGACCTCGACGGCCTTCGGCGGATCGCAGTCGAGAAATTTCTGAACAACCAGCACGCAGTTGTTCAGCTCGCCCTCAAATTCTATTTCCTTCTGGTAAGAGAAAATATCGTTAGTAAAACAGGCGTAGTCGGCAGTTGAGTTGTCTATCCCGCGCATAGTCCGGGTGTTATAGATTTCCGGCGGTAGCGTCTCGCCTAGGCTGAGTCGTGACAGGCTCATGGTGAGGTCTGCGCCAAACGTTTTCCGGCGCATCTCAACATAGTCCACAGGGTCTGGAACCCGATTTTGCATCAGGTTACCCAGCTCCCATATCCAGCTTTCAGTCATGGTCGCGATCGCACGGCACAGCTGACGTCGCGAATGCGCGGGTATAGCGCTAGCCGTGCGAGACCACAGATCAGCCAAGCCGCGTTCCACCGGGTTGGTCGGGACTGAGGTGGGACGGGAGTCGAGTGGCATGAACTCTGACAATCGGGCGACAAACACCTTTGCACCAGCCATGTTGCGGGTGTTCCCGTAGAGCGCCGGGAAGTAATCATCGGCATAAGTTCCCCAGACAAGCAAGCACGCCGTCAAATTTAGCTCAGGCTCCGACGCTTCCGGATAAATCATCGCACCGCATAATGCCACGTCTGCAACATCAAACTTGTGGTCATCCCAGATGTAGATAGCTGGAAAGCCGGGTAGTGTGTCTAGCATTCCCATCTGACGCGCCCATTCCTTGGAATGCTTCCGTGCGGCATCCAGGTGGGGATTCACAGTTGTAGAAAACGGCATATAAAACTTCGGCAATGTCACCGGACCCACGGGCTGGTAGGGAACAAAAGCGAAGCTCTTGAACCTTGCCAGACCCGAGGTGTCGTATAACGAGCCAATACGGGCAGCCGAAGTACCCAGCCCAGTCGGTCCGCCCAGAAATAGTGTGGATGTCGAAGAGTCCGCTCCCTTGTTCATGTAGCGGCTCGATCGCATATGCCACTCGTGACCGCCCGACTGCCAGTCCTGAAGTCCTTTGATATATGAAAGAACTTTCATACGAGCCACCGGGTCTAGTCCGTACTCCTCGAACAGGGAGGGTAGCTCTGTGACGACGGTGTTCTCAAACTGCTGTAGCCGTGAAGTCAGCAGATCGTTGGTGCGGTTGGCTGCCTCCTGCGTATCCACATTCAAGAATCGCTCAAAAACCAACACGCAATTGGCATTCTCGCCTTCTTCTTCCACTTCTCTCTGGTACGAGAACAAGTCATTCCGCAGATGCACCCCATCGGCAAATGTGTCTGTCAGTACACATATCGGTCGAGTCGAGGTGATTTCGGGCGGGATTTCAGCACCCACCGCATGTTCGACGAGGTTCGCCGACCAGGGGGCACCGCCAACCTTGCGACGCATCTCGACGTATTCGATGGGGTTGGCAATCCGGTTCGTTTGGATATTGGAGAGTTCCCACAGAGACTCTTCCAGGAGGTCTTTTGTCGTTTTGGCGAACCGGATTCGCCAGTCTACAGAGGTGGTGGGCACGGTGCGAGACCACAGATCCACTAGTCCGCGTTCCACTGGGTTGGTCGGGACTGATGGGTTGCTGGTCGGGTGTATTGGCATGAACTCCCGCAGTCGGTAGAGGTACTCCTTTGCCCCAGCCATGTCTTGGGTGCGCTTATAGAGTTCAAGAAAGTGATCGTCGAAGAAAAACACCCAAACATACCAGTCGGTCACTAGGTCAAGCTCTGGGCCTGGCGCATCGGGATGAGTATAGGAGCACAATAAGGCGTAGTCGTGGGCATCGAATGTGCGTTCATCCCAGATCAGGGAGCCTTTAGTTTCCTCTGGTGAGCCTAGTATCCCCATCTCGTAAGCCCACGCCTTGGAATGCACTCGTGCTGCTTCTAGGTTTGGGTTTAGCCGCGCCGGCCAAGGCATGTAAAATTCTGGCAGTTTAAAGGGTTGCATGATCTGCACGTAACCTTCTCTTGGGTCTTTCTGCTGTCTTGCTTTCGCATCTCAACGTCTGAACGGATTAGACGTGGCGATCGACGAGCATCTGCGCCACCTCGGCCACGTTCTCAAGTGTGGTTACTCGTGGTGGCTTATGTCTAGGGGACAATACAAGATGTTTCTAGTCCAAGTAAAGGGTTTTACTCATTAATCATATATTTATTAACATTTTTCTAATAAAACTTAGACTGTGAAATAAAGCTAAATATAGATTTTGATGAATTTTTCCAAAAATAAGAGTAAGTATTTTTTGCAAAAATTAATTTTTAATTCGATGATTTTAACAAACCGATATTCGTGACAAGCTAGAAGCGAATAGATGTTGTTAATTTATGAAAAAGGCTCCGAAAAATTGAGGGAATTGGAGTGAAGACTTACCAAAAGATACGCAGTGAAAAAATGCAGCAGAGATTGTTCATTTTCTAATCCCACTACTTTAGCGATTAGCTTCGCTGGTGCCGAAGGCAATCGCAGATAATGATTTCTGCTTAATCTCGGAAATTATGCTCAGATAAAGATTTTTAAAGGCTTCAAAGCTTCTGACTTCTGGAAACAACTGTTGATATCATTGACAGTCTTCATTCACGATTAAAGTCGGAGAAGCTTGACGGCGCTCTGTTATAGACAGATTATAGTTTTGAGCCGTTTTAAGTCCACAATGGATAATCTGCCGGGAGCAGGTTACTTGCTTTCTTCGGAGAGTGACACAAGAGGGCTAGAGGGGAAAAAGCGCTAGGGTAACACTGAGTTTAGCTTTCTGCTTCTTCATTTCAGCACACCGCTGCGATCAGGAGGCCAAAATCGTTTATATGCCTTACCAATAATATTACTTCTAGGGACAAAGCCCCAATAATGGCTGTCATAGCTATCGTTGCGATTATCCCCTAGTACCAAGTAAGAATTAGGAGGTACAGTTACGGGGCCAAATTGATAATTCGGAGGTTCTTGAATATAAGTTTCCTGTAGAGGTTTATTATTAATATAAACCTTACCTTCTTTTACCTCTATTTTGTCTCCTGGCAACCCAATTATCCGCTTAATAAAGGCATCTCTAAAATTTTGCGCTTTAAGCGTTTCTGTCGGCGAAAACACTACAATATCTCCTCGCTGTGGCTCTTGGCTACGATAACTCCACTTATCAATGATCAAGCGGTCATTGATTTGCAAAGTAGGGAGCATTGAAGCCGCTGCCATGTAACGCGCTTCTATAACAAACCTTCTGAGCAAAAACTGCTGCAACGTACTCCATAAAGGAACTACAAAGACGAGAGCAGAGAGGGCGATTATCGGTCGCCTAGTTCTTTCTCTAATCAAAGAAGAACTGACATAGACGTGATAAGCAACCAGCGCCGAAAAAAGAATAGCAATGACTGAAATAATCAGGGGAAAGATAGGAAGAAGGGAAAAAGCAATCAAAATTCCAATAAACAAAAATCCTAGCCACTTTTTACCAATGTAAAAGTGACCAATTCCCGGAATTAGTCTTGACAGAAAAAATGCCAACCAAGGGTCTTTATTCCTTTTCCTCAATTCTTCAAAACTAGGAGAATTGACCGTTTTGGCACATCTATGGGCATCAACAAGGCTCCATAACCAAACCAACATAGTCGCCAGCAACAAGCCTGTACCAATAACGACATCCCCTGTAGGACTGAATACCAGCCATCCTCCCAAACCGTAGAGCAGAAGTTGGCTGATGATAAAAATCCACCCTTTTATCACCTTCCCTGCATAAATCTGCCCGATTCCAGGGAAAAACATCGATAAATTGACTGCTAGCCAAGGCTCTTTCCCCACAGGGGAATGAGAGGTATTCCGCCTGGATTGAGACATCGTTGCTACCTCTACCTACAAACCCAAATCTACCGCTATCCGATGAGCACAAGCAAATCCCGAAAACGCTACCGCATTTAATCCTTGTCCGGGAAATGTACTATCTCCCACACAATAAAGCCCTGGAACTGAAGTTCGATTAAACGGCATCCCCAATAACCCCATCAACTTGCGGCGAGGAATGGGGCCATAGGTTCCATCTTCTCGTCCTAAAAACCGTCGATGGCTACGGGCTGTTCCCACTTCCATGTAGTCTAACCCAGCATCTAAACCCGGAAAAATTTTTTCCAACCGTTCGATAACCCGTCCTGCGGCTTCTTCTTTCTTTTGTTCATACTCTTTAGCTGAAAGTTCTTGCCAATCCTCCATCCAACTTGGAGTAAAGGTATGAATAATGTGATAGCCTTCCGGTGCCAAAGTTGGGTCAAGTAGGGTGGGAATCGATACAAAAATCGTTCCTTCTGCTTCCTCCATCTTGCTCCAATCTTCTAACACGATATGGTGACACTCAGTTCCTGGTGGCAAAACATTCGCCTCAACCCCCAAGTGCAAACTCAAGAAACTCGGCGACTTCTGGTAACGCTGACGCCACTTCTTCTCTGCTGCTGGCATCTGTTCGGGTGGTAGTAATTTCTCAAAGGTATCCCAGCGCGTTGCGTTAGAAACAATCCGTTTTGCCTGGTAGATTGTTCCATCGGCTAACTGAACGCCTACTGCTTTACCCTTTTCCATCAGGATTTTTGTCACCCTAGCTTTATACTGAATCTTTCCTCCAGCTTTTTCCAATCCCTCCACTAGTTTTTGGGCAATTTGCCCCACACCCCCTTTAGGGTAGTTGATGCCTCCATAATGTCGGTCAGAAAACACCATGCCGGCATTAATCATGGGTGTCAAATCAGCAGGCACGACTGACCAGCAGTAGCACTCCATATCGATAAATTGGAGTAACTGGGGGTCTTTAATGTAACGACGGGCAATGTCACCGACATTCTGAGGCAAATACTTCACCAACCCTAAGCACGCTAAGGGATGCTGGAAAAAGACCCGTGTTAAGTAGCGGGGTTCTTCCAAAGACAGCAACTCCATCGCATTCAGACAGTTAAAGACCTTCCAGCATTCGTCGTAAAATTTACGAATTCCTTCCCGTTCATGGGGGAAGCAAGTCGTTAGTTCTTGCAAAAATTTCTCATAATCTTGGTGAACTTTTACCTCTAAATCCGTCGGTAGGTGGTAGTGAATCTGCACGGGGTCGGAAATCGTTTCTATGCTGACATTTACAGCGTTGAGGGCTTTAGTTAGCAGGTTGGTCGTTCCTTGCTTACCAAAGCCAAAAATCATTGACGCCCCGACATCAAATCGGTAGCCTTCTCGTTCAAAGTAGCCCGCACTGCCGCCAGGGATAAGGTAGCGTTCTAGTACCAGTACCTTTGCCCCCTTCGCTGCTAGTTGAGTGGCTGTTACCAAGCCCCCAATACCAGAACCGATGATAATCGCATCAAATACCGATGTCTCTAAAACCGAATTAGATTGATGGCTCAGTGAGGGAGATGGGGAAACAGCAGGCATGGAATCAGCAAATTTATAAATTATGTAACGAATCTGAGTGTAACGTTTCTTGACGCAAGACGAGCCAATTATCACTCCCTAAAAAATTAAAGTGGATGCCAGACCGCTTCTGCTTTCTGGCTCCACCTGCCGATCCTTAATGAGAGGAGAACACTGAAAATTAATATACCCTTGTTGAAAAAGTATGTCAATACTAATGAAAGTTAATTGCAATAACTGCCAGAAATGAATCGCTGTTTGTAATGGGCACCCCCGACAGGGGTGAGTTTTGAGTCAAGTTTAGCCCTTGGTGGAGCAATCACTTGGCTCTGACAGCTTCGAGCATTTTCAAAATTCTGCGATCGAACTCAGCTATCATTGATTCTTCAGGACTTTAAGCTTTTGTCTCCTTGAACTCCAGCCTCTTATGACTCTCCAACTGCGTGTCTACGTCCCTCCTCATCCCCTAATTAAGCATTGGCTAGGTGTTGCCCGTGAGGTGTCTACGCCTTCGCCGTTGTTCAAAACGGCGATGACGGAATTGGGACGTTGGTTAACCTATGAAGCCGTTCGCGATTGGTTACCAACTGAGGAGATTGATATTCAGACCCCTCTTGCTCCTTATAAAGCGACAATGGTGAATCCAGAGGTACCTTTGGTCGTTGTGCCTATTTTACGGGCAGGACTGGCTTTATTAGAGGGAGCTCAGACTTTGCTGCCGTTGGCGTCTATATACCATCTTGGCTTGGTGCGAAATGAGGAAACGCTACAAGCGAGCTGTTATCTAAATAAATTACCTGATCAGTTTAGACCTGATACCCGCATACTGATTACCGACCCCATGCTAGCAACAGGTGGGTCAATTATGATGGCAATGGCAGAATTAACGAAGCGTGGAGTCGATCCTGCCTTAACCCGGATTATTAGTGTAGTTGCCGCTCCACCCGCTTTACAAAAGCTCAGTGTGAGTTATCCAAGTTTAACGATTTATACAGCGACCATTGACGAGACAGTCAACTCTCAGGGGTATATTGTACCTGGCTTGGGAGATGCTGGCGATCGCTCTTTTGGCACATGATGACGCTTCTGCTCATATTTCACTTTTCCCTGTCCGCCTTGGTGGGCAGGGGGGGCAGCAAACCGTTAATCTTGAGTAAAGTTGCGTATTAAAAAATCAAGGGTATAAGAGAACAATGAGTCAGCGCGATGGTTTTGCAAGCGGATTTTTAGCTGGAGCTATAGTCGGCGGATTAATTGGTGGAGTCATTGGCGCACTGGTTGTGGCTCAACGCGATGTTGAAGAAGAAGAAACTGAACAACCGTTGCTGAATACCAAACGCCAAGAAGCAAAGATACTCAAGGGGAGAAAACGTCAACTTGATTCTGAAGAAAGGATTGAAACGGCGCGCCGCAGTTTGGAGGATAAAATCGCTCAACTGAATACGGCGATTGACGATGTTCGCCAACAACTCGGTAAGGTGAATGGCAGCACCGAACGAGTAGACTTAGAGCGCTCAATCGAACCGTGAACTTAAGTTTTCTCAGGATTCCCTTGCCTAACGCTAGTGATTGTTAACCCAGCAGGGGGAATCCGGAACGGGATGATATCCGTTAAACTTACTTCAAGGCGCAACCAGTGATCAATATTTAGCTAAGGACGCTTTCCATCCATGACTTCTGCAACAGACCTGCTGACTAACAGCCTCGTTAACTTTCTCAACATTTATCTACTTTTAATATTCATCCGAATTCTTTTAACCTGGTTTCCTACGGTAAGTTGGATGAACCAAATCGAAAGCTTTTTAAGCCCGATTACAGACCCTTACCTCAACATTTTCCGTTCATTCATTCCACCTCTGGGAGGTCTGGATTTATCGCCTATCTTGGCAATTATCGTGTTAAACGTCCTGGCCTCGTTGCTCGGTAGTCTCTAGCTCTGTCTTGGCATTTATCTACACCCAAATCTTTTGCAGGGTATAGGACAGGGGTTAAGGAAAAATCAAAATCTAGTTCAGAAGGGGATTTTTGCCCCTCCTGAACGTTGGTCATTCAATTTAGAATTTGGGAATTTAGCTTCTCAGTTTCCCCTGGGGTTGGGGTGCACTAGAGGGCATATCGACTAAATTGTATCTGGGTCAATATTTAACTCTCGCAATTTAGCCGCCAATCTTTCTGCTTTACTTAGAGCAATTTCTTTTTGTTGTCGTTGGAAATCAGCTTCTTCTTCAGGTGTAGGAACTAATTCACCCTCTGGGGTAAAAAATCTTAATAAGCCTTGATCAATACCTAGATATAAACCCAACTGTTGACTCCACAAATATCTTTGATTATTGGGTTCTAAAGCTTGATATTTCCCATCTACTAAATGAAACCCAGTAAATTCTAATGTATAAGGGTCAAACCAAAAATAATCGGGTGTACGAAAAGTATCTTGGTAGAGTTTTTTCTTCAAATCTCGATCAGTATTAGCCGTTGAGTCGGAGAGAATTTCTACAATAACCTTGGGATACTTGCCATCTTCTGCCCAAACAACCCAACTTTTGCGGGTTTTGCGTTCGGTATCTAGTACAACGAAAAAATCTGGTCACCTGAAGTCTTCTGTTTTGCGTTTTTTCTGACTATAGTAAATTGTTAAGCTGCCAGCCGCGTAGAAATCATTCCTGTCTCGCCACAACCATTCTAGACATGATAGAAGTAAGATAATTTGTCGTAGATGTAATTCGCTTTCCAAGGGTGGTTCATCACTCTATAAATCACTGGAAGGACAAAAAACATCTTCTGTGATGTCTTGAGAATTGTTTAATTCTTTGGCAAGACTCATAGCTTGGGTTGGGACATGGGGAGTTTATAGGTTTATTTTAACGCTCGTCACAAAGGAGCGATCGCAAATTGTCTCTGTGTCAGTTATTGATAATTGGTTGTCCTGAAACAGAACTATCAAGAAGCCTGCGCCGTCTCTCCCCCTCTCGCAAGCTTTTCCTCTTTCAGCTTTCCAAGACTGGGTTCGCTTCAATCAATTGCTAATCTAAAGGATAAAAATTCCTAACCTTCCAACCTACCCTTCGGAAACAGCTACGCCGAACAACCCTCTGACCTTCAACCTATTTTCTAGATAGAAGAACATTCCTCCATCGCTTTATCGACGAACAGTTCCCGTAAATCCAGAAGCTTTGAATTGTTTTAGTTGTAAGGGAGTGGGTTGATTTGCCGCTACTGAAACTCTCAGTTCAAAATCACTGACACCTGGTGGGACTTCATCGATTGAACCTAAACGGTTGCGATTTTGCATCGCAGGATTACCATTGGCATCGTAAATGCGACCAAAAATATCCGCGTTGACAACAGGTTTTCCAGATTTATTGACTGCTTTACCAGTGACAATAAAGCAATTAGCTGCGCTAGCGGAACCTGCTGTTACAGCTCCTTCCGCTAAGTCTTGAGGACATTCGTGATAAGAAAGGTCCTTGAGTTCAATCGGGATTAACGCTAGAGCTGGGGGAGGAAACACCCAACTCACAATCCAAAACAGACAACAAATAATAGCGGTAGCCAATCCAGCTCGAAATCGCATAAACTGCACCAATCAAGTTTACCGATAACTTCAATTCTCAGCTTACCGCGAAATAGCGCGCAAATGTTCTTTTTGTAGCTTGTTGAACATTTCCCCTAAATCAAGAGATATTAATCATAAGCTGATCGCTTAGTACTGCCTTAATTAGTAATCTTCTTGTGCTGACGTGACGTGCTATGACCCCCGCAGAGATTGAAGCTCTCTTACAAGCCGCCTTTATTCAATGTGAAGCAGTTTTATGCCCATTGACTGACCAGCAGAAACAAATTTTACTGCAAGTCTTGAGTGAGGCAGCAGTTCGTGCATCGTTAAGCTCATCGACAACTGACAACGAGGAAAGCGAGACAGCCAATCCTTTAGATGAACTGACACAGGAACAGCGCCAAGCTTTATTGCAGTTCGTGAAGGAACAGGAAAGACGGGGTTTTCCCTGGAAGATTAAGTTACTCAATGATTGGCTTCACAATCGCCACTCAGATTCTGTACAATTCATTCGCGATATCTACGGCCCTCAATGGCTTAATCGAGTTAAACCGCATCATCTAGCGCAATATTTTGCAGCAGAAGCCTCATCAGATAGCTTAAAGCTAAAAGTTGGCGATCGCATCGAAGTCTCCAATGGACTATGGGAATGGGTACAAGATGATGGCCCGTGTAGTCGCGAGTGGTTTCCTTGCACAGTTGTTAATTTATCTCAAGTATCAGATAGAGACGGCTCTTACCACAACTGCATCATCCGCTTCGACAACGGTGCTGAGTACGAAATTCAAGGCATTTATCAGTGGAATCGGTACTACTGGCGCTGGCCATCTTGAGCGAATAATTCGTAATGCGTGAATACTCGCTCTCGAGCCAGAGCGAATACTACGAATTTTTAACCAGGTATCAATTGGCTACAAATTAGCGCGGTTGCGGATGAGGATTTCTGTCAGGGTTGCTAGTTTATCTAGCTGTTCTTTATGTTCTGTGGCAAGCTTTTTATAGAACAACTTTTTGTTTAAAGCTGCACGCGCTAAATCTTCTCTACCTTGTTTAAGAGCTTGCTGGGCAACTCGATGCCACGCATCAACTTCTTCAACGGATTGGTTGTATTGGGGTTGGATGGTATTCCATGCCACCTTGATATTGGCTAGCGCTTGGTTCAATAACTGGGGCGCATCCTCCCGATTGGCTGTTTTGAACGATCGCAAAATGGGGGTGTACAGTTGTTCTGGATTGAGTTTTGCGATCGCTGAAATAAAGTTTTTGACCTGCCGACTTTCATTAACTCCCGTTTTGCACCAAGTTGCAAAGTGTTCGCAGTTGTTAAACAGCAGATTGTAATTCCTTTCACCTAATCGGCTTTCTGCCCGCTGCACCACAACATCAGGAATAAAACAGGAGCGGTAGCGCCTCACATATACCTTAGACTTGGCGTTATTAACAAAGGTGGCAAAAGAGGTGCGTTCAATGGCTTCAATCCGCTTTCGTAAATGGATGACACTACCGTCTCCACAGTCGATGCCATGATGTTCGTAGACACCCTGAGTACTCAAAAGTTCATTAATGACGTAAATTTGGTCGCCTCTTGCCATGCTTACCCTATCCCCATTGATGGAGCGATCGCTATCCTATCAACGACTGCTCCAGAGCTTCTAAGCTATCTCAATTTCCCTAGGGACTGACATATTCTGACTCAAGTTGTTCTCCGCCCCAGCAACAGTTGGAACGCTATATCTGTAGGAATAAAGGCATTTTTGAGTCCTTCAACTCGATTGTTTGATCATCCTACTGCTTGGAATTACTAATTAGGCTGGGGCAATGAGAGTTATTTTTGAGGCGCTGAGCAATCGCGATTAGACACTTTTCCATTCGGTCCCGTTGTGTTGCACAATACGACCTTCTTCCAATCGATATCTACAAAATGTGCACCCCTGAGATTACTGTTTGTAAAATTTACACCATTGAGCTTAGTCCCTGCTAAGTCTGCTCCCATCAGGTTAGCACCACTTAAGTCAGCCCCAGTAAGATCTGCATCTCTGATTTCAGCAGATCTCATGTCAGCACTCGTTAGATTGACGCCGCTTAAGTTAGAAGCATCTAGGTCTGCATACTCTAGATTAGCGCCAGCCAAGTTAGCACCGATTAGACTCGATCCTGCTATATTAGCCCCCCAGAGTTTAGCACCGCTTAAGTTAGCGCCACTGAGTCTTGCTTCGTATAAGGCAGCACGAGTTAAATCGGCACTTCTCAAATCGGAACCACTCAAGTTAGCTTGAATCAGGTCAGCATGTCTGAGATCCACACCCGAGAGTTCCTTCTGCGATAAGTCGGCACCAGAAAGGTCGCACCGATAACAGCCCCTACTCTCATAGAGAATTCTGAGCTGGTTTGGGCCTTCTGCTTGAGTCGGTTTAGCCAAGAACAACAATGGAGTTACAAGTAGAACAGAAGTCAGAAGTCTGAGTTTCATTTGCTTGGTACACCTAGCTATCAATAAGGTCTTCCTTCTAAGTTGCCTTCATCGGCGATGCTGTGACAAGAGGAGCATAGCAAAAGGAGAAAGGATTTACCTCTTCCTCTTTGTCCCTTGACCCTTTCAACCGTGTATTAGTTCAATAGACGCTCTAACTGTATGCATTGTGCCCCCTATCCCTAACAATAGGGTTAGAAGCTGAAAAGGTTAGAGGGTTAATAGTTAATATCTAAAACCAGGAGAAAATAGACATGAAATGGTATAACGAACCACCTGTTTGGAAAGTCGAGGGAGATAAAATCAACATCACTTCCGGGTCAAAAACCGATTTTTGGCGTGAAACTCACTATGGCTTTATCAGAGATAATGGACATTTCTTTTATCAAAATGTGATCGGAGATTTTTCAGTTGAAGTGAAAGTCAGTGGTGAATATCAACAGTTGTATGACCAAGCAGGAATCATGGTGCGATTGGATGAAGCAAACTGGTTGAAGTGTGGTATTGAATTTGTTGAAGGGATACAACAAGTCAGTGCTGTAGTAACCAGAGAGTACTCAGATTGGTCTGTTGTACCCATGCCTCAGAACCCCACTTCTCTGTGGATACGCTTAACTCGACGGGGTACGGCGGTAGAAGTGCAATATTCTCTAGATGGGGAACAGTACACTATGCTCCGTCTTGCTTACCTGACTCCGATTGAAACAATCAATGTAGGTGTCATGTGCGCTTCTCCTGAAGGGAATGGTTTCCCAATGACGTTTGAGAAATTTAAAATTTTGTCCCTAAACGAATAGACGTTGTTGGTTAGAAGTTAATCATAATGATTGATTCTGAATTTCTATGTTTGTTTTCCAATAAATTGATGAGATTTACGCAAATAAATATGGTAAAAAATCATAAAAATTGGTTGAGCTGATGTCCGGATAGTACTGTTGAAGAAATGCTATTGCTAGCGGCAATAACGAACCAGAATTCGAGAAAATTGTCAAGCAAATCTTTTTGAACAAAAACAGAAGTTTATCTATATTTTTAGCCTCAAGGGGAAGTATAAAGATATGAGTTATCGTATGGATCGCCGCGCTTATGCAGAAACATTTGGACCTACTGTCGGCGATCGCATCCGTCTTGCTGACACAGAACTCATCATTGAAGTGGAACGCGACTACACCACCTACGGCGATGAGGTGAAATTTGGTGGCGGTAAAGTGATTCGAGATGGGATGGGACAATCCCCCATTGCCAATGCGGATGGTGCCGTTGATATGGTAATTACCAACGCCCTCATTTTGGATTGGTGGGGCATTGTTAAAGCCGATATTGGCATTAAAGACGGCAAAATTTTCAAGATTGGCAAAGCGGGGAATCCTTATATTCAAGACAATGTCGATATTATTATCGGCCCCGGTACTGAGGCGGTAGCAGGGGAAGGGATGATTCTCACGGCAGGGGGAATTGATGCCCACATTCATTTTATTTGTCCCCAGCAAATTGAAGTCGCGATCGCATCCGGCATTACCACCATGATTGGCGGAGGAACAGGGCCAGCGACGGGAACCAATGCCACCACCTGCACTCCTGGCCCTTGGAACATTTACCGGATGCTGCAAGCAGCAGACGCATTTCCTGTCAATCTGGGGTTTTTGGGGAAAGGCAACAGCAGTCAACCTCAAGGATTGGTAGAACAAGTCTTAGCAGGGGCAATGGGATTAAAGTTACACGAAGACTGGGGAACGACACCTGCTGCCATTGATACTTGTTTAAGTGTTGCTGATGAGTATGACGTTCAGGTTGCCATTCACACTGACACCCTCAACGAAGCGGGGTTTGTCGAAAATACGATCGCTGCTTTCAAAAACCGCGTGATTCATACTTACCACACCGAAGGAGCAGGCGGAGGCCATGCGCCAGACATTATTAAAGTGTGCCGTGAAGCAAATGTATTGCCCTCTTCCACTAACCCCACTCGTCCCTATACCCTCAATACCTTAGAAGAACATCTCGATATGCTGATGGTGTGTCACCACTTAGATCGAGGGATTCCGGAGGATGTGGCGTTTGCAGAATCTCGAATTCGTCGCGAAACCATTGCGGCGGAAGATATTTTGCACGACTTGGGTGCATTCAGCATGATTTCGTCTGACTCTCAAGCCATGGGACGGGTGGGCGAAGTGATTATTCGCACTTGGCAGACGGCACACAAGATGAAGGTACAACGGGGATATTTACCCCCTGCGAACGGGCAAGATGCTAGTACCACAAGTGCTGAGAATGATAACTTCCGAGCGAAGCGGTACGTTGCTAAGTATACGATTAACCCTGCAATTGCTCATGGCATTGCTGAGTATGTCGGTTCAGTGGAAGAAGGGAAGTTGGCGGATTTGTGCCTATGGAAACCTGCGTTTTTTGGGGTAAAACCGGAAATTGTAATTAAAGGGGGTGCGATCGCATGGTCGCAAATGGGTGATGCTAATGCTAGTATTCCCACACCCCAACCTGTTCATATGCGTCCGATGTTTGGCAGTTTTGGCGGTGCCATGACAGCAACTTCCCTTACTTTTGTTTCTCAAGCAGCTTTAAAACAAGGCATTCCCGAACAACTTCATCTGCAAAAATCGGCTGTTGCTGTATCTAATACTAGGCAGTTGAGTAAGCGGGATATGAAGCTGAATGATGCGTTGCCTCACATGGAAGTCGATCCTGAAACCTATGAAGTGAGGGCGGATGGGGAATTACTCATTTGTGAACCTGCGACAGTTTTACCCATGGCACAGCGCTACTTTTTGTTTTAGCTAAAATCGCAAGAATCCCGACGTCTCAATCGATAAGGTGAGCGTGAGATGAATTATGGGGCAACGGAGGTACCTTTGTTGCCCAAAACAAAATCAGACGAAGCATCTACAACAAGTTGATGTGAACTACCTAAGTTCTGTTAGGATGAAATTCTGTCAGTACATTCCGGTCTGTTGCTGGCGCATTGGAAAAAGCTGATTCCAGCCATCCAACTAAACCACAGAAAACTTGCTCTTAGACTGGGCCCAGGCAATTGAAATGGGATAGGGGCACCACTAGGAGCGATCGCATCCATGACATTTTGTAATCTCGGTCTTTCAACCGACCTACTTCGTGCTGTTGCTGATCAGGGCTACACTGAGCCAACCCCGATTCAGCAGCAGGCAATTCCCGCCATCCTGCAACATCAAGACGTTTTTGCCAGTGCCCAAACTGGAACCGGCAAGACGGCAGGCTTTACTTTACCTCTACTGCAACTTCTCAACACCACCAACCCCAACAAGGGACATCGCACACCTCGCGCCCTCATCCTCACGCCCACTCGCGAACTGGCAGCCCAGGTTAACGATAGCGTCAAAACCTATGGCAAATACCTGTCTTTGCGATCGGCAGTAATTTATGGCGGCGTCGGTATTGAACCGCAAATTCAAGCGTTGCGTCGGGGAGTTGATATATTAGTTGCCACACCCGGTCGATTGCTTGATCACATTGGGCAGAAGACTGTTTCAGTCTCGCAGATAGAGATATTGGTACTGGACGAATGCGATCGCATGTTAGACATGGGC
>CBKWLJ010000103.1:0-21910 GCA_966675205.1 uncultured bacterium | reverse complement strand
TACATTAGTAAATACTAAAGTAAACTCTCATGATTCACGGAAACAACACCACTTAATTTCAAGTTACTGATTTATCAAAAAAATAAAATATTAAATTTTCAACTTATCATCTTTAATTCAACTAATTGTGGTTTCTTGGAAAATACTTAGAACTTGGTTGTTAGCAATCCTCTTTACAGGGGTACTATCGGTTTTTCTAAAGTCCGTTTTGCTTCCTGCTAGCAACCCAACAGAAACGCCGTCTTTTGTTTTTCCAGTAACTATCCCGTTACCTCATTGGCGATTTTTGGATAGTACTTCTCTAAAAATTACTGATGACCCAACTTTTATCAGTAGTAGGCGTTATCGATATCAGAAAAATCGCACAGTCCTCAATATCGATATGCATTATATTATTAATTCATCGGGAGATGTAAAAGACTTTTTGAAAAAGCATATTTTTTCTCAACAATCTTCAGCGCCGATAATTATACATCAAAAGCCAGGAATAGGCTTCTATGCCCTCTTCAGTACTCAAGGAAATGCTTACCTCACCTCTTGTATTAATCCGCGTGGCGGTAGTACGGTAACGTTTGATCAATTTAGGCAAAACAGAAATACCTACGATTTACAACCCCATCGTTTACTGCTTTGGTTACTAGGGTCAGCAGAACTGCGGGATTGGCGCTGTATGTGGAGTTTGCTGTCTGTCCCTCTAGAGACAGTCCGACCTGAGGAGGCTTACTCTATTTTGGAATTGGCATGGGTTTTCTGGTATCCCTGGTGGGAGAAGCATTTTCCATCACCGTAAAAAGATTGAGTCAGTCAAATTATCATTGAGCCTGCGAAGCATTAAATTCAGGGTACTTTGGGAACTTTGCCTCATCCAAACAGCACCGTTTAATCGCTAAAAGTCCTTTAGAATCAGGAATATACAGTTGGAGGAAGTCGCAACATTGAGAGGATTCCCTCAACTTTTATGAATTTTTGGACGGCAGTAATGGCGAGAAAGAGCTATGGTCTTGAAGTTCAAAACCGAACTAAACGCCTTTTCAAGGCTTTACTGGCGTATGCCGATGACGAATTGGAAAATTGTGATTGCTTAAAGATTCAGGTTAATTGGAAGACAGAACCTGCGCCATCCAGGGATTCCAAAAGTGGAGTTAGATGGCTATTTCACCGTTTTACCTCAAGGAAGCCAGGAATCTTTACATTGCCTGGTGATGGAAAAAATTGAAGGCATCAATTTACAGGAGTGGCTCAAGGAGAATCAACCCATTACCCAAGAAAAAGCGATCGCATGGTTAAAACAACTCGTTGAAATCTTAGAGCAAGTCCATCAGCAGCAGTATTTTCACCGCGATATCAAACCCTCCAATATTATGCTAAAGCCCGATGGTCAGTTGGTATTAATTGACTTTGGTGCGGTGCGGGAAGTGACAGAAACCTATTTTGGGAAATTAGAGGGGAAAGAAATCACAGGAATTTGTTCACCCGGTTATTCGCCACCAGAGCAATCGGATGGTGAAGCCGTACCCCAATCGGATTTTTTTGCTTTGGGGCGTACTTTTGTCTATCTCCTCACCGGAAAACATCCGCTGAAACTTCGCAAGAATCCTCAAACGGGAGAGTTAATTTGGCATGACTCTTCCCACCTTTCGGAGCCATTTGTTCAGTTAATTAATGACTTGATGGCTCCGTTTCCGGGACAGCGGCCTCAAACTACGCAAGAAATTTTGCAGCGTCTCAAAAGCGATCGCTTTCTTCATGGAGCTGGGCTATCAAACTCTGATCAACAGACTAGAACCCTGCCTCCAACTGGGCAAAAACGGCAACGTATGCGCCTCTTGATTCCGGTTGGAGTTGCAGCATTAATGATGTTGGGGTTTATCAGCACTCGCTTAGTCTTGCCTCGAATTGCGGTTGTTTACAATGATCGCGGAGTGAAACATTACCTGGCTCATCAACGGACTCAGGCTCTGTTAGACTTCAACTTAGCGATTAAACTTGACCCGAACTTTGCCGAAGCTTACTATAACCGGGGTGTAATTTACGAAGACTTGCGAGATTTTGAGCGTGCTCGCACTGAATACCAAACGGCTGCCAAGGGAGGCATTCCTGGTGGGTATAACAATTTGGCTCGGCTGTACATTATTCGGGATAAAGACTATGCCGCAGCAGTGGATTTGATTTGGCAAGGAATGAAGCAGGCGAAACCGGATAAAGAAATGAAATACGTCTTGCACAAAAATTTGGGCTGGGCGAGGCTGATGCAAGCACGGTATGCAGAGGCGAAAGAACACCTTCAGATGGCGATTAATTTGGAAGGGGAACGTGCTTCTGCTTATTGTCTTTTGGCTCAAGTTTTAGAAGCTCAGAAGGATGAGAACGGGGCGTTGGTAGAGTGGGAAAGCTGTAGTAAATATGCTTCTGAGTCTAACCCGGATGAGGATGCTTGGAAGGGGATGGCAGATAAGCGCTTGGCTACTGTTTCTAAGGAAAAATCGATCCCCCTAAATCCCCCTTAAAAAGGGGGACTTTGAGAAGATGTCTATTTTAAAGATATTCGTCCACGGGCGATTGCCCACGAACATGGCGATAAAAATCCTTCTTCTTCAATTCCCGATTCCCGATTCCCAATTCCCGATTCTCCATTTTCACAATAGAAGCAATGAAAAACCAATGGAAGTGGTATTTTCCTCTAGTCCTTTCTTTGGCGCTGGCAACGGCGGAACCGACAAGTGCTAGTAATGCTGCTACGGCTGGGTTGATTGTTGAGGCTGAGGGCAAAGTGTTGCTTAAGCGTCAGGGATGGACAGATTACCGCCCAACAGCAGTAGGTACTCAATTATATCCGGGCGATCGCTTATTACCGGAGCAGGGGGCAAGAGCAACTGTCCTGTGTCCTAACTTAACTCGGTTGACGGTTTCCGAAGGCGAGACATTGTGTTTGGCTAGTAATAATCAATCACAACCGGAAAACCCGCAGCCAAGAGGAGGGCGAACCATTCCGCCTCGCGGTGGTGTTAACTCACTGATTCCTTACATTATCAGCCCTCGCAGTACGTCTTTGTTGACACAGAAGCCGATGTTGCGCTGGAATGCTGTGCCTGGTGCGACTCGTTACAAGGTAAGTATCCTTGATGAGGAAGATGTGATTTGGGAAACAGAAGTTAGCGAAACCGAGGTGATGTATCCGGGTGAACCGTCTCTAGAAGCGGGAGTTGATTATTTACTGATGGTTGATGCGGATACGGGTGCATCGTCGCGGCAGGAAGATTTGCCGGATTTGGGATTTAGCTTGCTTGATGAGGATAAAGCAACTTTGGTACGCGAGGCTGAGTCACAACTAGCTAACCTGAATTTGGCTGAAGAGGCTCTAGCTCTTGCTAAAGTACATCTATACATTGGATACGACTTGAGAGCAGAAGCGATCGCAATTCTGGAAACTTTAGTCAATCAAGGAAGCCAAACAACAGCCGTTTACCGCACACTTGGCGAACTTTATTTAGAAATCGGACTCAACCGACTGGCTGAGAGTCAATATTTGAAGGCAACCGAACTAGCTTCAGTCGTTGGGGATTTGGAGGGACAAGCGGAAGCAGCAGAGGGTTTGGGGGAGGTGTATTTTGCGATCGCAAATCAGCAAGAGGCCATCCGGTGGTTAACTCAAGCACGGGATGGGTATGAAGCATTAGGGGATACACAACGCCTCAATGAACTGGTAAAGCGACTGGCGCAATTAAATTCATAAAACCAAACCACTCTGCCGTATAAAAATAGAATACGCCCTGGCTAATAGCAAAAGTTTTCTCAAGGGGACTCAATTCTTTCTGGACAAAAACTTCAGTAAACCTCTGGCAAAAGTCTTTTTTATCAATTTTTTGGGCAGGCTCCGACGCCTACCCCACAAGAAACAATAACTCTTGTGGGATGGGCATCTTGCCCGTCCTAGATATTTTTGCAAGAGGTCTAGTCACTCAGGGTAGACTTTAGCTATTAGCCCAGAGTTTGAAGTCAGGATGAACGTGAGGTAGAAGTAGTTTGCCACAAGAGCTGATAAGAGGATTTACCGCTATTGAGGGGGATAAAAAGTCAGAAGTCTAGTATTTCCCGCAAATCGGTGAACTCCATGCTCTGCTACTACAATAGGAAATCGCCCTAAGCGTAAGACGACTTGAATATTTTCCAGATTCCAGTTGTCTGCAGTTTCAGGAAAGCTTTCCTGAGAAACGTGCTGGAGTTGGAAAAATTCTATTTGGTTCGGATCGGTTAGTTCGGGAACTTCTATTTCTTTAGTAACAATTGAATTATTCCGTAAACCTCCGAGTCCAGTAAACTTGCTAAACTCCTTGACAGGTTGGTTCCGTAGTTTAACCGCAAAATTGGCATAACTGTTACGGCGTAAATCATCACTGCCTGTACGAAGCGTTACATCTAAAGTAGCCATGACTGAATTTTCTCCTTTCTGTTAAGTTCAAGAATTCGTTTGTCTCAAAACGCCTCATTCAACAAAATTTCTGAGGCTTAGAAAGCAATCAATCTAATGAAGCTAAGTAGATGCACGCTCAAGCAGATGCACGATAATGATTTATCTTCCCCGCTTTAAATCCCAAATCACTTTCTCTAAGTACCAGCTCTCTGATTTGCCAGGATTTTGTTGTTTAGCTAGAGCAATCAGTCTATTCGCTGTATCCTCACGAGAGTGAACCCGATTGAGCAGTTCTCGTCGTAAGTTCGTACATTTTGCGTTTTCACAATAAGACTGAATGGCATTTCCTAGCGCTGTCAGCATAACAATATCCTTCTCTTTTTTGGGATAAAACGGGAATTCCAAACTGTTATAAGGTGTTCTTGCTACTTTCCTAAGACAATTAGACCGATCGCTAAGAAACCTCCACCAATGGCATAGTAAAAAATGCTGGCTCCTGTATCTCCTAGCCAACGTCTAACGTTTCTCACCTGTGCGCTTTGCCAGTAAAATTTTGGCTTGAGGTAAGTGACGACGATGATGTAAATGCAAAGCAGAATAGCAGCAGGGCACATAAGATTTTTTAGGAAACAATAATCAAGTATTTGTACTTAATCCACCGTGCAGGCGATCGCTTGTTTTATAACTCAAGCTTTCTGCACAAGTAGGTCTATAGGACTTCTCACCGTTTTTGCTCACCTTTTATGCAACTCGATGTCAGCGAACCTTAACATTTAGTGCATTCTCTGTGGTTAAGGCGTAAGCTGTCTGGGGATTGGTTTTCCTCAAAGCGCTCATCTCGATGCAAGCAGCGAACTTAGGCTAATGATTTTAGAGTAGTTGGAGAGAATTCCCCCATTCCAGCGACGTGTACTCGATGGCTGAAAATCTTTGAGAATGAGAGTTACACCATTGGGGGAGATAGCAAAAATTGGGGGATTCCCCCAACTTTTAAGACTCTTTAAACTTGATAACTGTGAGGATTAGCTACGCTCCGGGATTAAAATCTGCTTGATGTCTGTGAATCGACTTGGGTAAGCAATACAGAAACTAACTGGTTAATCTGGATTTAGCTAATGAGGTAAAGTTCCTCGATTTAGTGCATCTTTAAATTGAATATGAGCTGAGAAGTGAGGCGATCGCAAATCAACAGTAGGTCATTCGCTAGTTGACTCAATCGCGAGATGCTTATGAAGTTTTGGACAATACACAACACACTCTGTAATCGAAGGAACAGCTAACACAATAAATTAACCACAAGAGAGTATGAAGAATGGCTCTACAAAAGCAAGCAAAAGCAAACCGACTAATAAGGCATGGTTATAGACTAATACAAGCTCGTCAATTTGAAGAAGCAGGTCGATTTTATCAAGAAGCACTCGCCATTTATCGGGAAATAGGTGATTATGCTGAGGCTGCTCCTGTCTTGTGCGATTTAGGGTATGTTTACTTATCACTAGGGAAATATCACAAAGCAATTGATTACTTTCTACAGGCGCTAACTATCGCACGGGAGATACGTCATCCTTATGGAGAAGCTATTTGTTTGTGTGGCTTGGGTAATGCGTTCGGTTCATTGGGACAATATCAGCAAGCAATTGAGTACCATCAACAAGCACTAACTGTTAGTCGGGAAATAGGCGATCGCAATGGAGAGGCTCATGCTCTAAACGGTTTAAGCCATACTTTCTATTATCTAAAGCAATACCAACAGGCGATTGAACACTATCTCTTGGTGCTAAGTATTGTACAGGAGATAGGCGATCGTTCGAGAGAAATTATTTGCTTGATAGACTTGGGTCGTGCTTTCAATTCACTGGGACAATATCAGCAAGCAATTGAACACTATCAACAGGCGTTGACCCTTAGTCGGGAAATAGGTAATCGTACTGAAGAAGCTATTGCTCTAAATGGTTTAGGCGGTAATTGCTCTAATCTAGGACAATATCAGCAAGCGATTGAATACCATCAACAAGCGCTAGCTATTAAACGAACAATAGGAGATCGTTCTGGAGAAGCTCATGCTCTTAAAGGCTTGGGTCGTGCTTTCGGTTCACTAGGAAAATATCACCAGGCATTTGATTACTATCAACAGACACTAACTATTAATCGAGAAATAGGAGATCGCTCTGGAGAAGCTCATGCTTTAAACAGCTTAGGAACTACAGCCTCTAACCTGGGAAAATACCAGCAAGCGATGGAGTACCATCAACAGGCACTGACTATTACAAAAGAGGTAGATAATCGTACTGAAGAAGCTAATGCTTTAGTTAATTTGGGTCATATTTACTCTCGTCTGGGGCAGTACCAGAGGGCAATTGAATACCATCAGCAGTCGTTAACTATTTGCTACGAAACTGGCGATCACCAAGGAAAAGCTAATTCTTTGAATCAACTAGGTAGTGCTTACTCTTCATTAGGGCAATACCAAAGGGCAATTGAGTATCATCAGCAGGCGCTAAGTACTTGTCGAGAAATAGGCAATCGCCATGGAGAAGCTACTTCTCTAGGCAGCTTGGGACGTGCTTATTCTTCACTAGAGCAATATCAGAGGATAATTGAATATCGTCAGCAGGCGCTAAGTATTCACCGAGAAATAGGCACTTGTCATGGAGAAGCTGATTCTCTAGACAGCTTAGGAAGTGCTTACTTGTTACTAGGACAATACCAGAAGGCACTTGAATATTATCAGCAGTCGCTAAGTATTCACAGAGAAATAGGCAATCGCCATGGAGAAGCTGATTCTTTAGATAGCTTAGGAAGTGCTTATTTGTTACTAGGGAAATACCAGAGAACAATTGAATACCATCAACAGGCGCTAAGTATTCACAGAGAAATAGGCAATCGCCATGGAGAAGCTGGTTCTCTAAATAGCTTGGGAAGTGCTTACTCTTCACTAGGACAATACCAGAGGGCACTTGAACTCCATCAACAGGCACTCAGTACTTATCAAGAAATAGACAATCGCCATGGAGAAGCTGGTTCTCTAAATAGCTTAGGAATTTCTTACTCTCGTCTCGGACAATACCAGAGGGCAATTGAGTACTATCAGCAGTCCCTAACCATTGATCAGGAAATTGCTAGTAAAAGTGCCATTGCTGGTACTTTCGTAAATCAGGGAATCGCTTACTCTTATTTAGGGCAATACCAGAGGGGAATTGAATCTCATCAGCAAGGATTGAAGCTTGCACGGCAGATTGGACATCTTCGATGGGAAGCGAATGCATTGTCAAATCTAGGTTTTGTTTTCTCCTCTCTAGGGGAGTACCAGCAGGCGATTGAACACTACAAACAGAGCATTACAGTTCTAGAATCTATCCAAAGCGACCTCAAGATTGAAGAAATTAAGGCCAGTTTCGCTGCTGAACAAATAAGTGTTTACCAACAACTCATCGTCTTACTATGGAACGAACATCGCTTTGAAGAAGCTTTTAACTATGTAGAACGTTCCCGTGCAAGAGCCTTCCTTGATCAAATTGCTAATAGACCAATTGATTTCCGCGCTACGGTGTCCACCAAGCACTTACAACAGGAAGAAACAATCAAAGCCCAAATCACATCCCTTCGGCAGCAACTAGCCCAACTCATAACCCAAGAGCGCTCCCTTCAGCATCAAATTACCGCACTCCGTACCAAGTTAGTCAACCTCCGCTCTCATCCAAGTAATGAGTTAGACACAGAAGCGATCGCCGCATTACAAAACCAACTGATTACTCTAGAAAAAGACTACACCAACCTGCTGACCGAGCTAAAACTTCAAAGTCCTGAAACGGCTTCTTTAGTCAGCGTGGATGTAGCCACTCTAGAGGAAATTCAAAGCTTGCTTGACCCTGACACTACCCTGCTTGAGTATTTTGTCATTGAGACAACCACCCTAGCATTTATCATCACCCGCAATAGTTTCCAAACTGTCACCCTAAACGCCACTCAAGAAGACTTAACTAAAAAAATTGAAGCCTTTCGTCGCTTCGCCAGCCTGAAAAACCCCCACCCGAAAAGCCTGCAACAGCTTTACGACTGGCTCATCGCTCCCCTTAAACCCCTACTCAATACCTCCCAACTTGCCATTGTCCCTCACGGTGTTCTTCACTATCTCCCCTTTGCCGCCCTCACCGATGGCAACCGATATCTCAGCGACGATTACACCCTTACCACCCTCCCTTCTGCCAGCATCCTGCGCTTCCTGCCCCAAAAACGCAAACCTTCAACAAATACAAGTACCCATAAAGGGATACCGCTACTGGCTTTGGGCAACCCCACCACCACCGAACCCTTGCCAACACTGCATTTTGCCGAACAAGAAGTCAATGCGATCGCATCTCTCTACAACACCCAACCCCTCATTGGTGCCGCCGCTACCGAAAGCACCGTTTTCTCCGAAGCTAGCAATGCCGAAATCTTACACTTAGCCGTACATGGCGAGTTCAACAAACACAACCCCTTATTCAGCACCCTCTATCTCGCCCCAGATAATCAACACGATGGACGCTTAGAAGTCCATGACATCTACACTCTAGATTTAACCCAAGCCACCAATCTCGTAGTCCTCAGCGCTTGCCAAACCCAACTCGGTGAACTGAGTAAAGGAGATGAAATCATCGGACTAAACCGAGCCTTTTTGTATGCAGGAACCCCCAGTGTCATCGCCACCTTATGGAGCGTGAATGACAAAGTAACAGGATTATTGATGGAGCAATTTTACACTCATTTACGCTCTGGCATGACTACCGCTCAAGCCCTGCGAAATGCTCAGATAGAAGTACGCGTCGAGTATCCCCATCCCTATTACTGGGCTGCTTTTGTCTTAACTGGAGATGAGGGACACGTATAGTGCGATCGCTCCAATCGCAAGAGTCTATTAACAATTTGTAATGCGTAATTAACTTTTAGATGGCCTGATATTGGTTTCGTGCCTGAGTTAACCAGCAGATGGCTTGTTGTCGGTTAGCGATCGCCGCGCACATCCTCCTCAAACTTGGAATTGCGATCGCTTGCCCTTCCACATCCACTGATACCAGTTCAAAGGAGTTTTGTTTGCTTTTGAACTTTAGAAACAAAGCTTTCTTGCAGCTTTGTAGCCGTCTAAAAAGCCTCCAAAGCTAGGGGAATTTTGTAATTTCTAACACTTCCCTCAACTGTTTATCCTTAATTCTACAAGACTTTCGGCCATTAAATAGGGCTGATGGAATAGGGGAATTTCCCCCAAATACTATAAATTCATTACCTTCCCAGCCACAGTCAGATGCATCATCCGTGGAGAGACTGCGGCGCATAATTTTTGCGTGTGAGGCTGATAACTTCCTATAAATTCACCGAATTGCTGACACGTCAGTACTCAAAGCCAGCAACAACAAATCTGGCGACAACCTTAAGTGAGGAGAAAACTTCAATGGCAGATCGTTTGTGGGTACCGAATATCTACGGAACCAACGATAGCGACAATAATTCCTTTTCTTTCTTTCCGATATGGCGCTCCCAAATCAACGGGACTGCCAACGCCGATGACATTTTTGCTCTACGCGGAAACGATCTCGTCTATGGCAACGGCGGAGATGACTATATCGATGGTGGCAGTGGCAACGACACTTTGTACGGAGGAACAGGAAATGATGAAATCGACGGAGGGCAAGGCAGTGATGTCATCTATGGTGGAAGCGGCAATGACTATGTCAACGGAGGAGTAGGAAACGACCAACTCTACGGTGGTACGGGTAATGATACTTTAGTGGTGATGGATGCTGGCGACCAGGTTTTTGAAAATGCTGGTGCGGGTATCGATACAGTTGTGGCGTACATCAACAACTATACACTTGCCGCCAATGTAGAGAATTTGACTTTAGGGGATGTGCGATACGTCGATTCAGGTTCAGACGACGTTATTGGGGTAATCTATGATTCTCCACCAAGAGACGCTACTGGTAATGAACTCAACAACGTCATCACTGGCAACTATACGGACAACACCCTTAATGGATTAGGAGGGAACGATACCATCTATGGCGGCTTGGGAAATGACTTCCTATATGGTGGAGCAGGTAATGATTCCCTGTATGGCGAGGCGGGTAACGATGTGCTTTTAGGCGAAGACGGCAATGATGGGCTGTCTGGGGGAGCCGGAAATGATGCGATGTTTGGCGGTGCTGGCACAGACTTCCTCTATGGAGAAGCCAATGATGACACCCTCTATGGCGGACAAGACTCTGACAATTTGTTTGGTGGAGATGGTAACGATGTCTTGTATGGAGGCGATTTTACCTGGTTTAGCACCGACACCGACACCAGCGCTGACTATTTGAACGGTGGCAATGGCGATGATGCCCTCTATGGTGGTGCTGGCAATGACAATTTATCTGGTGGTAATGGAGTAGACACGCTCAATGGTGGTACTGGTAACGATTGGCTATCGGGTAATGCTGGCAACGATTCGCTAATCAGTGGTTCTGGAGCTGACCGATTCCTCTACGATACTTACAGAGCCTTTAGAAGTGACGATATCGGAGTTGACACCATTAGCGACTTCAACTGGGGAGAGGGCGATAAGTTTGTCTTGAGTAAGGAAACCTTTACTGCTCTGCAAAGTGTAGCTGGAACGGGATTTAGTGTTGGGAGTGAGTTTGCCAGGGTGACTACTGATGCGGCGGCAGAGGTCAGTAGCGCATTCATTGTCTACAACTACACCAATGGCAAACTGTTTTACAACGCCAATGGTAGTGCAGGGGGTTTCTACAACGCAGATTCTAGTGGATTAGTGGGAGGCGGTCACTTTGCGACCCTCTCAAACACGCCCCTCCTCATCGGGTCAGATTTCATCATCCAAGAGCCGATTATCCTCATTTAATAATCGAGTTGAGTGCGAGTGAGGCGATCGCAAATTCCTATCTCATTAATAAAGCTCAAAGCCTCGCGAGAAGATAAATTATCCGGATCGATGCACCAAGAATGCGTTATATCCAGATATAAGCGATCGCATCTTCTATCCCCCTTGACCGACCTTATCCTTGATGGTGCGATCGCATAATCCTCTGATTCATCCTAACCGCAGCCCCCTGTACACCGTCCAATGTTCACTCCCTCTCCTATCGACCCTCAACCCAAAACAAAACCAGAAATAGAAATCGACTTGCTCAAGCAAGAATACTTCTTTCTACAAAACACGATAGAAGATTACAACAAACAAATTGGGGTGATTAAAGCCTTAGGAATTACTGGAACAGGGGCTGTCATTGGTTTAGCCCTGCAACAAAAAGAGGGATTAGTTGCTTTGGTTGGTTGTGCGATTCCTATATTTTTCTGGATATTAGAAAGTCAATGGAAACACTTCCAGCACGGCTTTTATCCTCGTGCTGCTGAAATTGAGCTGATTTTAGCGCAAGAATACAGTTTACGGAGTCCGGCAATTTTTACGCAATGGAGTCGGGCTTTTAAGCGCCACCCTAATATTAAGATTCAAGGCTACCTTTGGGATGGTTTGTTTAATCCCAGTGTTTTTACCACTTATGTATTAGCAATCGTTTTTTTGTTGCTCGTATCTTTTATTCAACTATAGCCTTAAGAAGGCAGAGGGCAGAAGGCAGGAGGCAGGAGGCTCCAGGGCACAAGGGAAGGCTTGGTGACAATTTTTGTGGGATAAACGGAAAGCATTATTGTGAAAATTCTTGTGGGACGGGCATCTTGCCCGTCTCAGCTATGTAAATTAAACACACATTACCTGATAACTCGCCACCACTCGCCCTGCCTTGACAAACTGCCGAAAATATGAATTAGCAATCTCATCCCCCTCATCCGAAAGTTTATCTATAGCAATGCCGTTGCGCCCCGTTTCTCTCCCCGAACTGTGGATGTAGTACCCATCCCCTAAATACAATCCCACATGATTCACCCGTGAGGCTTTGGCGAAAAAGACTAAATCGCCGGGTTGCAGTTGGTCAAACTCAACGGGTTGGGTAAAATCGGCTTGCTGGTAAGAATCTCTAGGTAACCAAATTCCCGATGCAGCAAAAGCAGCTTGCATTAACCCCGAACAATCATAGTTAGGTGCTACTGTCCCGCCCCAGAGGTAGTAATTCGGCTGTTGCATTGCCTGCTTAGTAAAGGCGATAACCTCTGGGATGCGTTCTTGAATTTGAGCGAGTGAAACTGCGATCGCACTATACTTAGTTTCAGCTTTCTCCAGTTCAGTTAGGTCTTGCACCCGCAACCAAGCCGCATAACCATCTTCACATAAACGCACTTCTAACCCCTCCTCCACTGGCAGCGCTGTTAAAAATTGCAAGTGACGCCCTACTGCTGCCTGAGTCGCCAAACGAGTACAGTTAGGAGAATCATAAAGGTTTAGATTAACAAGGCATTGGTACTCATCAGCCTGATTGCCTTTCGTGTCAGCACTTGCTTGTAACTGCTCTAAAGAAACCATGATTTCAAAGTAGCGGTGAGCTTTGAGTGAGATAACGCACTCTTACAGGAGTAAGCTGTGTCCTAAAGACTTTAACTCAAACTGCACGCATCCTAAAGTTGAAGAGCGGCTATTTATGACCGAGTACAAAGCTGGACACAAGCCACCCACTTAAAGTTCTGGAGAGAAAGAAAAATTTTCTTTGTTTCAACCCTCCGGATTTATCCGTGGGATCAATCCAAAATCCTTGCATCCAAAATCTAAAATCGAATGACCTTTTTCCGGAAAGACGAACAACTCGAACAACTCGGTAACGACATTCTCGAAGCCACTTGGGCTGAGTTTCCCAATCTTGCTCGCAATCAAATTGCCCTGACTTGGATTGTCTACGACCCCCCCGTACCCGTCAATACTGGCGGTGCCCTTTCGGCTGAGGAGTTTTGGAAACATCAAGTTCGGGGCTTTAGCTATCGCGGGGTTGAGCGAGTTTATCCTGCGAGTGTAGTAAAACTGTTCTACCTAGTCGCCATTGAGGAGTGGTTAGAAAGCGGGATGACTCAACCCTCGGCGGAGTTGGAGCGGGCAACCCGCGATATGATTGTCAATTCCAGCAATGATGCCACGAGTTTAGTCATTGATGTTTTGAGCGGTACCACAAGTGGACCGGAGTTCCCCGCTGGTCCCTTTGAAACTTGGAAGTTTCAGCGCAACATCGTCAATCGTTACTTTCAATCTCTCGGCTGGCAGGAATTTGAATCCATCAATGTCAACCAAAAAACCTGGGGGGATGGACCTTATGGGCGAGAACGGGTGTTTTTGGGAGAAATGATGGAAAACCGCAATATGCTGACGACGGATGCAACAGCGCGGCTATTGCATAGTATTGTGGGAGGAGTAGCGGTTTCGGCTGCGCGATCGCAAGCGATGATGAGTTTGATGAAACGCAGTCTCAACCCGGCTGACTTGCCACAGAATGATGAAAATCAAGTAACGGGTTTTTTGGGTGAAAGTCTTCCTCAAGAGGCTCAACTTTGGTCGAAGGCGGGTTGGACAAGTCAAGTTCGCCACGATGCCGCCTACATTGAACTCCCCTCCCAGCGCCCCTATTTGTTAGTCGTCTTCACCGAGGGCAAAGCCCAAGGCAACAATAAGGCAACTCTTCCCTTTATTTCCCATCAATTTCTGGCTGCGATAAGTCAATTGGGTTAGTGAGGTTGGAGGGTTGAAGGTTAGGAGCGCTCCTCGAACGCTTTTCTCGCTGGTTATAGATGAAGGTCAAATAATCTCAAACTGAGGGCATACCCTTAAATCTTTCTAGAGAGAGAAGAAATTATTATTAAATCTCTTCCAGAGTAGGTAGCGTTAAATCGCAGAATCTTTTACATTGACCTCAGGGTTTTAGTTGTCAAACTCCTAAAATCCGAGAAAATGGGCTAATAACATTTGCTTTTTGCAGATTCTGACACCATTGTTGAGGGGTGAACGTGAACAATATCTCTTTTCAACTTGTTTCTTTGTTACTCAGTACAGCAGCATTGACGCTGATGAGCAGTGCTGGCTCTGCCAAAGCTCAGACACTTAGCACGGGTTTATTGTCCGCTTTGACTGAACCTACGTCCGCACCGATGCCAAGCGATGCATCGTTTGTGACACCCGTTGCTACAGTCGATCCATTGGCGATGAATTCCACTCCTCCAGTGGAGAACTCAGCACCTGCTTATGCACCGTATCAAATCGATACATCAACTGTACAATCTCCGGCAACTGTTGACCCTGTTGCTACCAATCCCACTTTTGCACCCGTCGCATCAGAAGTAGCAGGCCAACCTGAGGAGCCATCTAACTTAGCCAACTCCAATCAGCCTGTAGCGGATACCCAAATCGTACAGGAGGAAGCGATCGGGAACAAGCAGCTTACTGCACTGGAGGCAACAACAGGTGCCACCGGAACTGAGCCAATGCCCGAAAAACTATCTACTTCCGCAGTTGAACTCACCGCGCAACCAGCAACCCCTTCCCCGCAAAGTGACGCCACTGTCGCTCAGGGGTTGGAAGATATTGAACCGGGTAGAACCACTCGTGGAGGACAAAGCTACATCGGTATTGGCGGTGCCATTGGTTTGAGCGGTGACTCAGGTATCGGTCAGGGTGGCTTTATGATCAACAGTAAGATTGGTTTGACTCGGAACATCTCCTTCCGTCCGTCCATAATCTTTGGAGATGAGACGGATTTTCTCCTCCCACTCACTTACGACTTTGCACTCCAGTCTACCGATCCCTTTGAACCTGTTTCTATCGCACCTTATGTAGGGGGCGGCGTTGTCTTTTCTACCAGTGATGAAAACGATATTGGGTTCTTGCTCACAGGTGGTGTCGATTTCCCGATATCTAGGCAGTTTGTTGCCAATGCGGCGGTTAATGCAGGTTTCTTTGGAGATACTACCTCGATTGGTATTTCCTTAGGTGTGGGTTATAGCTTTGCTGGTTTCTTCCGTTAAGTTAGAACTTCATTCCATTTCTCTAACATAGAGATAAGCCCTCTAAAGACGCTATGCACTTTAGAGGGCTTTTTTATTATGGCAGTTCTCAATTGCCACCTACTGTAAACACGATACCTTAGTACAGTTTGAGACAGTTTGACTAGAACAGTTGATAAAGTGAGGCTCTGTTCTAGTCAAAGATGTAAAGATTGTACCTTTTCAAGTAGGGAGATTGGACTGAAAGTAGAACTAGGGATGGACATTGCGGACTTCCAAAATCCATCTAGACATAAACCATGTATCTATTTTTTGCATAGTTGCCATGCAATCTGTGATTAGATTCTCAGACAGAGAATCAATAGAGTAAAGATACATCCGATATTGAACAGAGGATTCAGCTCATGCGTTTAGGAATGAGTAATACATTCACCAAAACTTCTACCTTAGCTCTCTTAAATTATTTAGGCTCTTACTTAATGCCTTCTAGAGTTTTGCCGCAGCTATTTCATAATCAGGCACAATCTCTAGTTCCAGAACTATTAACCCTGAAGAAAGATCAAGTTTTTTGCATTCCTTCAGCCTATCAAGAACTTCATGTAATCTCAGGAAGTGCTTGGCTGACATTAGCAGGACAGGATGTCATTTTGCAGACTGGGGAAAAAGCATTTTTTACTTCCAGTCAAGACTCGATCATTTTGTCTGCTTTAGGAAATATGCCCCTCATTGTAGAAATGATTTGATTGTGAAAAGGCAAGCCATCGCTAATTTGATAAGTACCAAAATAGCGATAGAACAAAATCAGTAACTGCCCATGGACTACATCCACTAGAGAAAATGAAAAACTTTTACCCCGGCTCCTCCGCTCCTCCGCCCTTTGTTCTTTTCAATTCATTCATTATGCAAAGCAGTTATCTCTTATTCCATCAAATCTCTTTTTCTATGTTGATGCTCAAGGCGTATTTTTCGATAACTTGACCAGCTAATAACCCTAAAATTCCAAATCCAATTCCCATCGTCATAATGCTCAATTCAGCACTGCCAAATAACGAAAGATTTGAATTAATAAAGGTTAAAATTAGCCAGCAAAAGGCTGACAGACTTCCCATTATTAAAGATAGCTTCACACTTGTGCTAGAAAATCTATAGCGCCCACTGTAATCTAGTAAGTAAGCAATAAAAGGAATCAGTACGGCGGATAGATAAACCGCGTAAAATGACACAATGAGGTTGACAAGTGAACCACTACCCTTTAAGGCAATGGCTAGAGCCAAAAGGGCATTCACCACAGCAATCAGGAGTTGATTTTTACGGGATGCAGGGAGAATACCGAAATCTGAAATTGTCTTATCCTGCACTCGCAACACGCTACTACCCACACCTAACGCCGGAACCAGTAAAGAGATCATCAAAGCAATACCCAACGGCTGATTAATACCACCGCCAATCCAGGCTAAGATAAAGGGAATGATTTCTTTTCCATCAATATCACTCGGTAAAATACCTGCCTTTTGAGCTGCGATCGCAACTGAAGACGGTAACAGGGCAAGCCACAAAAGTATGATTGCCGCTAGCACAGAACCTTGATACACGCTCCGCATATCCTTTGTTTGGACAATAAATTGCTGGCACTTCATATCGATAAAAACCAACAAAATGGTAGAGAGGGAAATGCCGGCTAAATCTGGTGGATTCACTCCTGCTAGTGAAGGAATAAACTCAATCGGTGAGTGCAAATAACTGGGCAACCCGTGCAGCACCCACAACCCATAAAGTAATGCTAAGAAATTGAGAGCGAGTAAACCCTGGAATATCCCACTGGCTTCTTCTACGGGAAGTAAGGCAATCATCGTAAATGCGATCGCTAAACCTAGCATACTGGGCAGCACAGGTATACCCAAGACTTTGAGAATAAACGCGCCAGAAATAATTTGGACGGCTTCAATTCCAATCAGCGATGACCAAATTAATAATCCCACAATCACTTTGACTAAGTTGCCATAGCGGTTGCCCAGTAAAGTCCAGATTTGCTCAACTTCTGTCCAGTAAAACTGAGCCAATCCCAAAGCGGCAATGGTTCCCAAGCTAATAGAGACGGCGTAGAGACTTCCAGATATACCAAACTCAACCGCTTTTTGGGCGGTTCCCAAGAGAAACCCCAAACCGTAATGTGCTGATACCAGCAAGGCGGCTAGTGAGAAAGCATTCAGTTTACGATTTTCCAACGCTTTTAAACCTAATCCCCAGTTAAGACTTGCCCCTTATTCAGCCTCGCGAAGTGCCTGAATATTGCTCTCCATAATTTTGGAGATATTACGCGTAATCTTCTCGATATCCCAATCCCACCACTTAATTTCTAGCAGTTGCATCACTTCATCGTCACTAAAGCGCTGCTTGATCGAATGTACTGGGTTGCCACCAATGACAGATAAGGAGGAACATCCTTGGTTATAACTGACTACGCTGCAATGATCGCACCGTCACCAATTTTACTTCCCGGCATAATCAGCGCGTCATAACCGATCCAAACATCATTGCCAATGATCGTATCGCCTCGCGTCGGGCCCGAATTGGTCTACCAAATTGCTGCCTCCTCTAATTCTCTAATATCTTGTATTCTTGCTCCACAGCACCTAAAGCCTTCAATGTCGCCTTCTGTGCCTCTGTTAATCCGGTGACACCTGTGATATTCATGCCCTCATAAGGTCTTTTAGCTCTCAAGGTTCTGATGCAACTGCCAGTGCTAACATCCCAAATGCTAATCGTCTCATTATCGCTACCACTGACTAGAATCTGACTATCTGGACTAAATGCGATCGCTCGTAACCATTTCCCATTTCCATCAGTAATTTGAACGCATTTACCTGTGTGGACATCCCACAACCTCACCGTTTGGTCAAAACTGCCACTCGCAACCCAGTCTCCATTAGGACTAAAAACTAAAGAGATCACCCAATTACTGTGTCCTGCCCAAGTTTGCAGACATTTACCTGTGTCCACATCCCACAACTTAATGGTTTGATCTTTACTACCACTGACCAAAGTTGAACCATCTGGACTGAAAGCGGCGGCAAATACCCAACTGGCATGACCTGTTAAAACTTGCAAACATTCACCCGTGCGAACATCCCACAACCTTACCGTATCATCATGACCCGCACTCGCTAACAACTGTCCATTCGGACTAAAAGCAACCCAAAAGACTCGACTCGTATGACCTGTCAAGGTTTTGATGCATTCACCCGTGTCTGGATTCCATAACTTTACTGTACAATTCATACTCCCGCTAGCCAGCATCGTCCCATCTGGACTAAAGGCAACGCTGGTTACTGGATGGGTATGACCGATGTAGATTTGCAGGCAATTGTAGTGATGAGCATCCCACAGTTTTATCGTTCGATCCATACTGCCACTAGCAACTTGTTTACCATCGGGGCTGAATGCAATAGACCAAATCCAACCTTGATGACTCTGTAAGGTTTTGAGACAACTGCCAGTACTGACATCCCACCAGCGCAGGTTTTGGTTATGACTGCCGCTAACCAGGGTTTTACCATCTGGACTAAAAGCAATAGCACTGACTGGGTTCATGTATCCCTGCAACGTTTGGCGACATAACCCATCAGATGTGTCCCAAAATTTCACCGTTTGGTCGGCACTACCACTCACCAACATTGACCCATCCGCACTAAAAGCCACTGACCAAATCTCACTCTTGTGTCCCTGCAAGATATGGCGACATTGACCTCTGGGAACATCCCAAAGCCTTACTGTATGGTCTTCACTACCACTCGCTAAAGTGATGCCATCGGGACTCCATGCCACTGACTCGATCCAATCGCTATGTCCCTGCAATGTTTTGATACAGTTGCCAGAATTAATATCCCAAAGCATTACAGTGTTGTCTTGACCCCCACTTGCCAGCATCTGTCCATCTGGACTAAAAGCGATCGACCAAACCCCATGACTATGGCCTAAAAAGGTTTGCAGACATTTACGCTGTTGGATATCCCAAAGTTTTACAGTACTATCTTGGCTGCCACTCGCCAGTGTCCGGCCATCTGGACTGAAGGCAACTGCATGAACGGCTTCACGATGTCCCGTGAAAACCGCTATAAGTTGCTCTTCCGGTTGTGAGATTTGGCGAAATTGGACGCTGCCAATATCCCACAGAAGAACAGTATGGTTATCACAGGCACAAGCAAGCATTTGCCCATCCGGACTAAAGGCAACCTCATGGATAGCAATATTATCCTTGTGCAAAGTTTGCAGACATTCACCGGTTTGGATATCCCAAAGCCGAACAGTATTATCGAAACTACCACTAACTAAAATTTTGCTATCAGGACTGAACCTCAAAGAACCCACCCAGCTAGTATGCCCTTCGCAAGTTAGCAGTGGTGTTCCTGTCGCCACATCCCACAAGCGAATTTCACCATAGATATCACTGGTCGCTAGCAGTTGGTCATCAGGACTAATAGTGACTGATAAAATACTGCTGAAAGTTTCAATAAAAACTGACTTGGCTAAATCAGCACCCGCAAAGTTGACATGATGAAGGTTAACGGAACGTAAGTAAGCTTGCCAAACTGGTAAATGAGAAAAATCATATTGGGTGAGTCCGTCGGCACTGCTGAACTTCTCCGATCGCAATTGAATCAGCAAATTGAGGACATTCCCCCCAGCATATCCCGCTAAGGTGGGGCTATCTGAGCGTAAATAGTCGAGAATTTCACTCAGTCGGGTTTCAATCCTTTCATAGCTTCCCAGTTGTCGCAGCAATTTATCGATAAGTGGTTTGAGAATCAGGCGAATTTGCGTCTCTCTCACATAGTCTTTCGCTGTTGCCTTAATCAGGGCGTGGCTCTTAAATAGTTGAAGATTTGGGTTGGGAGTTGAAGGTTGCAGGTTAGCAAGTTGTTCGTGAAACGTTCCCCGAAGGGGTCGGTTAGATGTTTCGTTTGAATCTACCTTTGTTTGGTCTTGTCCGTCCTCATATGAGTTCCGGGCTTTGCTAAGGGGGAATGCTTCGCCTTCAACCTTCCAACCTTCAACCTTCAACTCTTCACCAACCTGCTTGACGAATGTGTCAGTAACATATTCCATCACAACAGGCTGAAGTGTGAAGCGATTACCCATTTTTTCAATAAGCGATCGCCTTCTTAAAGCATTGAGTAATTCGAGTAATTTTTCCGATATTGGCGGCAGTAAATCCTTCGCCACTTCCTTGATAGAAACAGGTTCACGATTAATTGCCAGCCAGTACATAATCTCTTTTTCTTCCGAAGACAGGCGGTTAAATTGCTGGCTTAAGAGTTCACGAATATCATCAAAAACCGCTTTTCCTTGCTGCAAAAATTCTCCAATCTGCCCATCAAATAACTCCTGAATCGTCGTAGAAACAATTTTTAAAGCGAGGGGATTGCCACCGTAGCGCTGCATCAATTCGTACCAAGCTACCTCTGAACCCCGAAAGTTGCCTTTTGAGCGAAAGATATCTCGTGCCGCATCAGCCGGTAAACCAGGCAGTTGTAAGGAACGAACGGGTAAAGTTGCGCCTTCGAGTGCTGCCAATTCTTTGGGTTTCTCCCGACTGGTGAGGACTAAGCAGCTATCATGCCGTGTTTCTCCCAATCGTTTAATGAGTAGGGCATAATCTTCATATCCAGACTGATATCCACCCACACTGATAGTCTCGATCGCTCCTGCATTTTCAGCAGAATTTTCGAGCAGGATAGTTTCTAGATTATCGAGAACCAGTAGACAGCGTGAGGAGCGCAGATACTCTATCAATTGGGTGATGCGTTTGTCTGTAGACTCTGGTAGCTCTATCTCTGGCTCGTTGGAGAGGAATTCGATCAAGTGAGTGAGAATCTCAGCTAAGGGGGGAGCATCCCGTAGCGATCGCCAAACTATATACTCAAAGTGCCCCTCAAGACGTTGAGCTAGTTTCACCGCTAAAGAGGTTTTTCCCATACCTCCCATCCCCAGTAGGGCGATGACACGGCAGCGATCATTGACTATCCACTCTTCTAACTTGGCTAGTTCATCCCTCCGTCCATAAAACAGGGAAACATCCGGTGCTTCTCCCCAGTCACTTTGGCTTTGAGCGAGTGGCTGTAGGTTGGAAACACTATTAAAGTTAAAGTTGCTCTGCTGTGTGCGTTCTTCTTTTCCCTTCTGACTAGTAGCCTTTTGCTCAAGAGGGTAAGTAAAGTCCTCAGACTCCAGTTCAAGCCCCAATACCCGGAAAACCAGACGGAGCGAATTTTCATCAACCCCAACTTGCCGCCGAAATATCTTCCTCACCGTCGCTGGATGAAGGCCTTGAGAGTCAATGAGCTGGGCTTTTTCTGAGATTTTGATGGGAGTGTACTTGTAACCCGTCTCTATTTCTAGCTGCTCAATTCGCTCTTCTAATTTCAGCCATCCTTCAGGGCTAAGAATAAAACCACGATATCGTTTGGGTCGAACTTTAGTCATCATTTGAGACCCCGGTTAACCTGATTGGCTGAGCATTTATCACTCTGCGATCAAGGAGCGATCGCCTAAAAGCGAGCACACTTATAAAAAGTTAATAACTTTATCCTT